>NZ_BAAGIR010000703.1:0-200 GCF_054658155.1 Alkalibacterium sp. m-11 | reverse complement strand
TCGATATTCTCTTTTAAAATATTGACTTTTTCTTTCACTTTAGGATAATTCATAAGGATATCATTGGTTTCCACGACTTCGATTAATTCTTGACAATAATCAATTTCTGCCTCTAAATCATCTCTATCATTTCGTTTGGGAAATTCCGTTTTCATCGATTCATTTATTTGATAAACAGATTTCCGCAACTGCTTCGCACG
>NZ_BAAGIR010000702.1:0-202 GCF_054658155.1 Alkalibacterium sp. m-11 | reverse complement strand
CCCTCTCTTTTGGTAGAGCTTGTACACTGTTTGGGCAGGTATATCAACGAAATTTGATACGATAAACTCAAACGTCGTAAATAAGAGTTCGCCAGCTTCTCGAGTGGCCTTTACAGTTACTTTACGACCCGTTTCCCAAGATTTAGCTTGATAATCAATCTTGAAATACTGTGATTCTTTATGTGTAAAGTCTGTATCTGGT
>NZ_BAAGIR010000701.1:0-203 GCF_054658155.1 Alkalibacterium sp. m-11 | reverse complement strand
AAGTCTCCCACTTCTAAGCGTATGGGTGCGAAGCACCAGTGAAAGTGGGAGATGAATTTCGGTCAAGCGATAGCTTGAAGTGGTTAATCTGTCCTTTTTGTTGTATACTATATTCAGTGGTAACCAATAGAAAGGAAGTGATATCAATGGAATTGGACAACAACAATCATTCAGTCTTCTCGATGTATTACCACCTTGTCTTA
>NZ_BAAGIR010000700.1:0-203 GCF_054658155.1 Alkalibacterium sp. m-11 | reverse complement strand
CTGCCCGAATCCTGTACAGTAAATGGAGCAGTGACATGAGCAGAAGGTTGTCGTTCTTACCCGGGGAGGTCTCTTTCTTTATATCAAACTTTTTCAGTGATGGAAAACTGGAGGAAGAGAAGTCAGCAGACGTCATAGTACTAACGAAAGTTAGGAAGGACTGAACAATAATAATTTTGAAAATCAAGGAGGTGTACACGCCA
>NZ_BAAGIR010000699.1:0-205 GCF_054658155.1 Alkalibacterium sp. m-11 | reverse complement strand
AGAGGAATCGGATATGGGTAGGCTCAAAAGGCAGTCCCTGCCTCATAGGTTTTCTTTTACTTGGCTAACGCCAAAAGGTTCTTGCTGGCATTGATGTCTCGGTCCAGATACTCCCCGCAATTAGGGCACTCCCATTCCCGTATGTGGAGGGGTTTCTTGCCGTCACGGTGTCCACAGGCAGAACAAATCTGGCTGGATGGATAGA
>NZ_BAAGIR010000698.1:0-206 GCF_054658155.1 Alkalibacterium sp. m-11 | reverse complement strand
TTCGCTCGATACGCAGATGACTTCGTCATCTATGTTAAAAGTAAACGAGCGGGCGAACGGGTTATGGAAAATATCACGGAATTTATCGAGGACAAATTACGCTTAACAGTTAACAAAGAGAAAAGCCGAATCACTACTCCAAGCAAATCAAAATTCTTGGGTTTCCATATTCATAATAATATGGGAAAGTCGGATGCCGACCTAGT
>NZ_BAAGIR010000697.1:0-207 GCF_054658155.1 Alkalibacterium sp. m-11 | reverse complement strand
AGCCACTGTCCCCTCGGACAGTTAAAAACATATCACATGAGTGCTGCTTGTGTTGTTGGATAATATCTTTTAAAAAGACCTCTGCATTGTTAGACGTGTACACATTGCCCGGACGAAGTTCGGCACCCAGAAACAGACCAGTCAGTCCATCAAAAGCCACTAAGGGATGATAACCCGTTGTTCCGTAGTGAGTATTGAAATCAGTCT
>NZ_BAAGIR010000696.1:0-208 GCF_054658155.1 Alkalibacterium sp. m-11 | reverse complement strand
GCAAGAAAAAGTGAAGTATATTATTCGTTTAAAAGTCAATGCACGACTGAAGAACATGGCTCAACAAAAGGTCCTTTACGCACCAGATACAGACTTTACACATAAAGAATCACAGTATTTCAAGATTGATTATCAAGCTAAATCTTGGGAAACGGGTCGTAAAGTAGCTGTAAAGGCCACTCGAGAAGCTGGCGAACTCTTATTTACG
>NZ_BAAGIR010000695.1:0-209 GCF_054658155.1 Alkalibacterium sp. m-11 | reverse complement strand
AAACGTTAATTTTTTTGAATAGCGATCAAACTGACCGATAGCCTGTCGAGACGATTCACTTAATGTTTCTAAAGAAATGTACGAAAACCATTTATTTATGGTCATTTTTGTTTTATACTTATCCATGTTGTAAGTCCTTTGTTTTGGTCTTGGATAAGTCATCCAACCCCATTATAAAGGACTTTTTTATGTCATGAAACAGTTAAATT
>NZ_BAAGIR010000694.1:0-210 GCF_054658155.1 Alkalibacterium sp. m-11 | reverse complement strand
CATTGTTCTTTTGTATTTTTTCTGAAGATGTAGAAGTACATCCTCCTTTTCTTCGGAGTTCGAGGATCAGTTTCGTTAAATTCATGCTCATAAGCATCAAGCCAATGTCATTATGCACGGCTTGATTCCCTCTGACATGAACGCGGCGCATGCCAAAGACACCTTTCATCCGACCGAAAACAGTTTCTACGTCAATCTTTCGCTGGGCAT
>NZ_BAAGIR010000693.1:0-213 GCF_054658155.1 Alkalibacterium sp. m-11 | reverse complement strand
ACTATCCGAAGATATAAACCGAACGTATTTTCGAATACGTGGCGGTTTAGTTCAGTGCACCCTTTTTTATGAAAATAGGTTGTCATTTTATAATCTATTCTCTTGACTTAACACCATAATGCTTAATCTGATAAAATGAAGTTCACTAAAACAAACATTCATCACTTAAGGAGTGAAAAGAGATGCCTAATCTACTTCAGATTATCATGTATT
>NZ_BAAGIR010000692.1:0-213 GCF_054658155.1 Alkalibacterium sp. m-11 | reverse complement strand
GCAAGATTAAATCATGTACGATATCAATGAATAAATCGGGAAAATATTTTATATCCATTCTTGTGGAATCAGCGGACGAAACGCCCCAATTAGTTGAACGGAAGATCGGGATTGATTTGGGTATTTCTGATTTTGCGATCACCACCAATGATTTAGGGGAAACTGAGAAGCACAAAAATCCAAAACCGCTGTACAAGTCCGAAAAGAAGCTGA
>NZ_BAAGIR010000691.1:0-215 GCF_054658155.1 Alkalibacterium sp. m-11 | reverse complement strand
GTGTGTTAAGGGTAAGTGGTGTTGTTTCGTGTTGATCAGCTGTCTAGTTTTGAGAGAACAACGTTCTCCAGTTTAATAGAAGAGTCACTGTGCGGTGACGATGGCGGGAAGGATCCACCTGTTCCCATTCCGAACACAGCCGTTAAGCTTCCCAGCGCCGAGGATAGTGAAGGGTTTCCCTTTGTGAAAGCAGGACGTTGCCGTGCAGCTCTTTT
>NZ_BAAGIR010000690.1:0-215 GCF_054658155.1 Alkalibacterium sp. m-11 | reverse complement strand
TCTTGGGTTGTCTGATAACCACAGTGAATGGGGTCTGTCGTTACAGACCTTCGAAAGAAGCCAAAGCGAAATTCATGCGTACCTTGAAACGCTTGACTAAACGTAAACGAGCAGGGAAGTTTGATGAGATTGTCAAAGAAATAAACAGCAGAACAAGAGGCTGGATTAATTATTTCGGCACAGGCTTCATCAAATCATTCGTGAAGAAAGTGGAG
>NZ_BAAGIR010000689.1:0-216 GCF_054658155.1 Alkalibacterium sp. m-11 | reverse complement strand
ACGACTATCCGAAGACATAAACCGAACGTATTTTCGAATGCGTGGCGGTTTAGTTCAGTGCACCCTTTTTTATGAAATTAGGTTGTCTATTTATAATCTATTCTCTTGACTTAACACCATAATGCTTAATCTGATAAAATGAAGTTCACTAAAACAAACATTCATCACTTAAGGAGTGAAAAGAGATGCCTAATCTACTTCAGATTATCATGTATT
>NZ_BAAGIR010000688.1:0-216 GCF_054658155.1 Alkalibacterium sp. m-11 | reverse complement strand
CCACGGTTCAACGGTTCATGCGTCAACAAAATGAACAGTATCGCTGGCGATCACCAGAAGACCGACGGTCATTTGAAATGGCTCATGCTAATGATATGTGGCAGATCGACACGTCCTATGGGCCTTATTTGTATGATGAAAAGGGGAAAAATCCGAAAAGGCTGTATATCATTGCGGCCATTGATGATGCCAGTCGCCTGATTGTCGGACAGGGTC
>NZ_BAAGIR010000687.1:0-216 GCF_054658155.1 Alkalibacterium sp. m-11 | reverse complement strand
AAGGCTGACAGATGATCAAAAACAGCGCCTGATTGCCTTAAAAGAAGAACGTCCTCGTCGAACAGTGACGAATCTGTATCATTATTTGAGCGAAAACGGTGAACTCAACCCGCAGACGGTTTCTTTAACCACGGTTCAACGGTTCATGCGTCAACAAAATGAACAGTATCGCTGGCGATCACCAGAAGACCGACGGTCATTTGAAATGGCTCATGC
>NZ_BAAGIR010000686.1:0-216 GCF_054658155.1 Alkalibacterium sp. m-11 | reverse complement strand
AAAATCAAACTTCCAAAAACTGGATTCGTGAAGCTGAACCAACACAGAAAGTTTGAAGGAGTCATCAAGTCGTGCACCATTTCTATGAACAAGTCGGGAAAGTATTTCGTCTCTATTCTGGTGAAATCAGAAGACGAAGCAGTGGAAATTACCAAAAGAAAAATCGGGATTGATTTAGGCATTTCCGATTTCGCTATCACTACCAACGATTTAGGC
>NZ_BAAGIR010000685.1:0-218 GCF_054658155.1 Alkalibacterium sp. m-11 | reverse complement strand
ATTGAGAATAGCTAATGGACTCAATATCAATCACTTTTTTTAAGTTTGGGTTGACCAACTGTTGATCCAAATGCCGTAGGCTATCGGTTTCATCATTAATCGCATAGAGAAAGAGTTTCAGTACTTTTTTAAACGTTAATTTTTTTGAATACCGATCAAACTGGCCGATAGCCTGTCGAGACGTTTCACTTAATGTTTCTAAAGAAATGTAGGAAAAC
>NZ_BAAGIR010000684.1:0-218 GCF_054658155.1 Alkalibacterium sp. m-11 | reverse complement strand
TCAAGGCAAGATTAAATCATGTACGATATCAATGAATAAATCGGGAAAATATTTTATATCCATTCTTGTGGAATCAGCGGACGAAACGCCTCAATTAGTTGAACGGAAGATCGGGATTGATTTGGGTATTTCTGATTTTGCGATCACCACCAATGATTTAGGGGAAACTGAGAAGCACAAAAATCCAAAACCGCTGTACAAGTCCGAAAAGAAGCTGA
>NZ_BAAGIR010000683.1:0-218 GCF_054658155.1 Alkalibacterium sp. m-11 | reverse complement strand
GGGATTCAAGAAAATCTTTCGTCTGTACCGAGGACAAAACACAAAATGATAGTTGATGAGGCTGACGGTTGTTTTAGTTCTACGGTAATTTTCCATGTATCCATTATACTCTATACGTGTATGAAAACATACCGAACATACTCAAAAAATATTCGAATATATCACAGGGCTTTCGAGTTCGCCAAAGCGAACCCTCATCCCTGCCGAGCTATCATCCC
>NZ_BAAGIR010000682.1:0-219 GCF_054658155.1 Alkalibacterium sp. m-11 | reverse complement strand
AGCAGTGACATGAGCAGAAGGTTGTCGTTCTTACCCGGGGAGGTCTCGTCAGCGCTTAGTAGTAACAACGAATGGCGAGAAGTCAGCCAATATTTTTGTGACGAGTAACCGCAGGAACAGAGGTCATAGTAGGGAAAATGTACCGAAGGACCGAACAGTATCAATACTTTGAAGATTGGAGGTTAGGCATTATGACAAACGCAGAAAACAACCACAAGG
>NZ_BAAGIR010000681.1:0-219 GCF_054658155.1 Alkalibacterium sp. m-11 | reverse complement strand
TAATGACTGCAGCGTGACCAAACCAGCTATCAAAGAGAATCGTGTTTGCTTTTAAACGGTTTAAAGGTAGCGCATTAAGTAAATCAAACATGGTTTCTGTTGCTTTCTTTTGAGCTTCTTGACGGCGTTTATATCCAACGGTCCGTTTGTCTACTCGCTCATCTGCTTCACTTAAGCGATTGGCTTTCTTTTTGGAGCTGAGAAAAGATTTTGCCAACG
>NZ_BAAGIR010000680.1:0-219 GCF_054658155.1 Alkalibacterium sp. m-11 | reverse complement strand
TTCTTCACGCTGTTTTTCATTCATTTCTTTGTCTTCCTCTCTTATATAGACTACTGCCACCTTACTACAGTCGTCTGCTTTCCAGCAGAGGGAAAAGTCGGTGAAATGAGAAAAAGAATCGATGATGGATCAGCGTGCTGTGAGAACTTGCATGAAGGCATACCCATAGCTTTCTTTATAGCTCTGTAAAAATACCGGATACTCTTCCAATGGAAGGTG
>NZ_BAAGIR010000679.1:0-220 GCF_054658155.1 Alkalibacterium sp. m-11 | reverse complement strand
CCTAAATCGTTGGTAGTGATAGCGAAATCGGAAATGCCTAAATCAATCCCGATTTTTCTTTTGGTAATTTCCACTGCTTCGTCTTCTGATTTTACCAGAATAGAGACGAAATACTTTCCCGACTTGTTCATAGAAATGGTGCACGACTTGATGACTCCTTCAAACTTTCTGTGTTGGTTCAGCTTCACGAATCCAGTTTTTGGAAGTTTGATTTTCCCGT
>NZ_BAAGIR010000678.1:0-220 GCF_054658155.1 Alkalibacterium sp. m-11 | reverse complement strand
ACAATGAATAGCGTTGAGCTAGCTGCTTTACTTCAAAAGTTTGGGCGAGGACGCTTTAAAGATCCTGTCAAATTAGCTAAAGTCATTAGAAAATCTGTCTCAGACTCTTATCGCTTAGGCAAACTAGCACAAGACAGTATTGATATCAATCTAGGTGTTCAAATGCGTGTTATACGTGGATTTGAACAAGAAATAAAAATCATTGATAAAGCCATTGAGA
>NZ_BAAGIR010000677.1:0-221 GCF_054658155.1 Alkalibacterium sp. m-11 | reverse complement strand
GGGGAAATATCCGAATTGAAGATGGTAAGATCAAACTGCCTAAAATCGGATGTGTAAAGCTTGTCCAGCATCGTACTTTTCAAGGCAAGATTAAATCATGTACGATATCAATGAATAAATCGGGAAAATATTTTATATCCATTCTTGTGGAATCAGCGGACGAAACGCCCCAATTAGTTGAACGGAAGATCGGGATTGATTTGGGTATTTCGGATTTTGCG
>NZ_BAAGIR010000676.1:0-223 GCF_054658155.1 Alkalibacterium sp. m-11 | reverse complement strand
GATAGGCTGGAAGTGGAAGCATAGTGATATGTGGAGCGGACCAGTACTAATCGGTCGAGGACTTAACCACAAGAAAGAAAGTATAGCGAGGCGGAATCATCTGCCGAGCGAAACTGGACTGACGTGTGTTAAGGGTAAGTGGTGTTGTTTCGTGTTGATCAGCTGTCTAGTTTTGAGAGAACAACGTTCTCCAGTTTAATAGAAGAGTCACTGTGCGGTGACG
>NZ_BAAGIR010000675.1:0-224 GCF_054658155.1 Alkalibacterium sp. m-11 | reverse complement strand
TGTTTCGCTTAGTAACGATTGAACGTAAGCATCAATCGAATCTACGTATCCTGACGAACCGAATGGATCTTTCAGCAGAGGACATCGGAAAGATGTATCAATCAAGATGGCAGATCGAGTTGTTTTTCAAGCACATCAAACAACATTTGACCATTAAAACGTACTATTCACAGTCTGAACAAGGCGTGGAGAATCAAGTGATTCTTGCGATGATTGTCTACTTA
>NZ_BAAGIR010000674.1:0-226 GCF_054658155.1 Alkalibacterium sp. m-11 | reverse complement strand
GGATGCCTTGGCACTAGGAGCCGATGAAGGACGGGACGAACACCGATATGCTCTGGGGAGCTGTAAGTAAGCATTGATCCAGAGATTTCCGAATGGGGGAACCCATCACTTTTCATCAAGTGATATGTTTATAGTGAATACATAGCTATAGACAAGGTAGACGTGGGGAACTGAAACATCTAAGTACCTGCAGGAAGAGAAAGCAAACGCGATTCCCCGAGTAGCG
>NZ_BAAGIR010000673.1:0-228 GCF_054658155.1 Alkalibacterium sp. m-11 | reverse complement strand
CTTCTGTTAAAGAAAGCTCATCCCGATTGGCAATTTCAACATAGTTTGGCACATATTCTCTCATATGTTTTAAATTCAAGGCCTCTAGATTATTTAATAGCTTTTGATAGTTACTGCTCATTCGAAGGCACCTCCAGTAAATCATATTGCTTTAAACTTCGTTTAATATGTTCTTGGATGTCATCTTCTTCTTTGTGGCTCATGACATCTGATTTAAGTATCTGAACC
>NZ_BAAGIR010000672.1:0-231 GCF_054658155.1 Alkalibacterium sp. m-11 | reverse complement strand
AACAGCCATACAGCAGGAAGAGAGAGTTCCGTCGTCTTTTGAATCCAATGGATTTATGGAAGATCAGGATGTCTCATTTTAATGGAAAACAGAAAGAAAGTCCGAAGAGAAAGGAGCATACGCTCCCGATGCTCTTCGGACTTTTTTTAGTAACTATTGTAGAAGACAATCCGCTGGTCTAAACTGACAAACGTGCTGGAATAAACAGATTCTGTCGCTTAATTGACCCAT
>NZ_BAAGIR010000671.1:0-231 GCF_054658155.1 Alkalibacterium sp. m-11 | reverse complement strand
ACCTCAAACGTTAATCACTATCACTTGATTTGAAAAGAGAGGGGATTTAAAGGTACACTATACGTATGGTAGAGAAAAGCATTCGCATAGAAATGAATAAACTAAAAGCTATATTTCTGGACAATAATAATTGGGAGAATTTTCTAAAAAATAACAAAGGAAAGATACGCCAAGTTATTAGAAAAGAAGTTGATAAGTTTCTGCATTGTGGGGATTTGTCTAATGGATTCC
>NZ_BAAGIR010000670.1:0-233 GCF_054658155.1 Alkalibacterium sp. m-11 | reverse complement strand
AATCATAAACTGGCAAAAAGCATTGGTGATGCAGGATGGTATGAATTCGTCCGCCAATTAGAATATAAATCCAAGCAAAAAGGACGGACACTTATCAAAGCAGACCGGTTCTATCCGTCTAGTCAGGTTTGTTCGAGTTGCGGACACCGAGACGGCAAGAAGCCGCTCAATATCCGGGAGTGGGACTGCCCGACATGCGGGGAATACCTTGACAGAGATATCAATGCCAGCAA
>NZ_BAAGIR010000669.1:0-234 GCF_054658155.1 Alkalibacterium sp. m-11 | reverse complement strand
AATCAAAACCACCAGTGTGAACTGGTGGTTTGCTCTGCGGCTGAAAGCCTCTCTTACCGGCCTCGGCCTGAAAGGCCCACTGAGTGGGTTTCCCTTATGCACCACATTTACTCACTGATTCTAAAAGAATCGTTTATTTTTTCTTGTTCTTATGTCCGGTGAACGGATCATATTCTTCGAATAATGTCAGTTGATCGCTCATATAGTCTTCTCGAAGCTGATTCCTAATATACT
>NZ_BAAGIR010000668.1:0-235 GCF_054658155.1 Alkalibacterium sp. m-11 | reverse complement strand
AAGAAATCTTTGCGCTGATTGGCAATCTTCTCGTGCTTTTTGGCCACTTGAATGCGTGCTTTATTGCGGTTCTTACCGCCTTTTTGTTTGAGGGATAACGACCGTTGCGCTTTCTTCAGCTTCTTTTCGGACTTGTAAAGAGGTTTTGGATTTTTGTGCTTCTCAGTCTCCCCTAAATCATTGGTGGTGACCGCAAAATCCGAAATACCCAAATCAATCCCGATCTTCCGTTCAA
>NZ_BAAGIR010000667.1:0-235 GCF_054658155.1 Alkalibacterium sp. m-11 | reverse complement strand
AGTATATTAGGAATCAGCTTCGAGAAGACTATATGAGCGATCAACTGACATTATTCGAAGAATATGATCCGTTCACCGGACATAAGAACAAGAAAAAATAAACGATTCTTTTAGAATCAGTGAGTAAGTGTGGTGCATAAGGGAAACCCACTCAGTGGGCCTTTCAGGCCGAGGCCGGTAAGAGAGGCTTTCAGCCGCAGAGCAAACCACCAGTTCACACTGGTGGTTTTGATTT
>NZ_BAAGIR010000666.1:0-235 GCF_054658155.1 Alkalibacterium sp. m-11 | reverse complement strand
CTTTTAAGGCAATCAGGCGCTGTTTTTGATCATCTGTCAGCCTTTTCGTACTGGTCTCTGTGCGTACTTTTGGTTTTAAGCCATCAAACCCATACTTGCGATACAAATAGACCCAGTCACGAATACCACCAGGCTTTACTCGCCACTCACTTCCATCGACTCGTTTTAAGGGCTCTTGACTAAGGCGTTCGTAGTACGCTTGTTGGCTGGCATCAGGAAAATCCTTGTTTAAGAT
>NZ_BAAGIR010000665.1:0-236 GCF_054658155.1 Alkalibacterium sp. m-11 | reverse complement strand
AGCAGTGACATGAGCAGAAGGTTGTCGTTCTTACCCGGGGAGGTCTCGTCAGCGCTTAGTAGTAACAACGAATGGCGAGAAGTCAGCCAATTTTTTTGTGACGAGTAATCGCAGGAACAGAGGTCATAGTAGGGAAAATGTACCGAAGGACCGAACAGTATCAATACTTTGAAGATTGGAGGTTAGGCATTATGACAAACGCAGAAAACAACCACAAGGTTGGCAAGCTACAAAGG
>NZ_BAAGIR010000664.1:0-237 GCF_054658155.1 Alkalibacterium sp. m-11 | reverse complement strand
ACTTATAAGCTTTCAACATATTCTTCACCTCCTCTTACGCTTTGTTACTTGATTATACTGTGAAAATACCGTACAATCAAGTCGGAGGTGAGTATATGTCTGACAAAGAGCGCGTAGAAATACGTATGCCAAAAGTTATTCTAGAAAAAGTAGACGCATACCAAAAAGAAAATGGACTGCCTACAAGAACGGCAGCTATCCTTGAACTAATAAGAAAAGGTCTTGAGAAATAACTTC
>NZ_BAAGIR010000663.1:0-238 GCF_054658155.1 Alkalibacterium sp. m-11 | reverse complement strand
AGCGATAGCTTGAAGTGGTTAATGTCATTCTCATTTGGTATACTTTATATATAGACGATAACCAAGTCTATATAGGCGACAACCAAGCCTACTGAGTATTCCTTGGCGTTAGCCAAGTAAAAGAAAATCAATGAGGCAGGGACTGCCTTTTGAGCCTACCCCTATCCGATTCCTCTGTCTGTATGAAGTCTGTGCAGACAAGAATGGAGTTCGTAGGAAGCCCCCACTTCAAAATCCA
>NZ_BAAGIR010000662.1:0-239 GCF_054658155.1 Alkalibacterium sp. m-11 | reverse complement strand
GGCAACGAATTAAGCGTGGTTTTTCGGATTCTTTTCCAGGGATATGCGTGTGCTTACACACTTTACACAGTCTCTGGCCAGTTTTTTTACTGTTTATGTAAAGATACTGGTGAGGCGCATGGCAGCGTGGACACTTTTCTTTTTTAGATAGTTGAGGTGATGTTTTTCGCCGACGAATAGGTTTAATCGGTTTACCGAGGTCTTCGGAATAATCTAGAATACGTTGATAATCTAAATCA
>NZ_BAAGIR010000661.1:0-241 GCF_054658155.1 Alkalibacterium sp. m-11 | reverse complement strand
TCGGTCATGACGATGCCCTTAAAACAGCAGCTAGCCGAAAGGCTTACTGGCGAATTTCACGAACTGAAATCATACACCGAGCATTAACAAATAAAAAGTTCGTAGAATGGGGATTAAGAGATTTAATACATTTGTACGAGCGATAGAGATATTTAAATTATTGAACCGCCGTGTACGGAACCGTACGCACGGTGGTGTGAGAGGACGGTAAATAAATTAATTATTTACCTCCTACTCGATT
>NZ_BAAGIR010000660.1:0-244 GCF_054658155.1 Alkalibacterium sp. m-11 | reverse complement strand
AAGTCCGATACTGCCCGAATCCTGTACAGTAAATGGAGCAGTGACATGAGCAGAAGGTTGTCGTTCTTACCCGGGGAGGTCTCGTCAGCGCTTAGTAGTAACAACGAATGGCGAGAAGTCAGCCAATATTTTTGTGACGAGTAACCGCAGGAACAGAGGTCATAGTAGGGAAAATGTACCGAAGGACCGAACAGTATCAATACTTTGAAGATTGGAGGTTAGGCATTATGACAAACGCAGAAAA
>NZ_BAAGIR010000659.1:0-245 GCF_054658155.1 Alkalibacterium sp. m-11 | reverse complement strand
TTTGTGTGTCAAGTTGAAATTGTTTGACCACTATCTTCATGAGTGTCTTAATACGACGAGAATACAAACCATAGTGGCGTACCATTTTAAACTGTTCATCTGGAATATGTCGGACAAGGCGTCCAATATAACCGAGTAACCCTTTCACATGTGTTTTACTTCTCTTAGGCGCATGGATATAGAAACCATCTGGATTGTTTTTATACGCCGCTTGTAGCAAGGGCTGGACTTGCTTTTTGGCTCGC
>NZ_BAAGIR010000658.1:0-245 GCF_054658155.1 Alkalibacterium sp. m-11 | reverse complement strand
GCTGTTTTTCTCTTGATACGTTTCAATTGCTTCCACTAAATCTTTGGGGAAGCGAATTAGTTTTTGAATCTTTTCCATTGACACCACTCCTTAAATACTATATCATTATGATATACAAAAGGAGGTGAATTGTCAAATGAAAATTCATAAAGCCTATAAATTTCGACTCTATCCAAACAAAGAACAGGCTATTTTGATTAACAAGACTATTGGGTGTTCCCGATTCATCTACAATCATTTTCTCA
>NZ_BAAGIR010000657.1:0-246 GCF_054658155.1 Alkalibacterium sp. m-11 | reverse complement strand
TGTGACCTTAACTGAAACCATTCAAGTGTTTGTCAAGGGCAAATGCGGCTCCGATTGGTATAGTCAGTGGGCCTTCACCACCTTTAATTTTTAGTTTTCATAAAAAATTTGACAGTTCCCTCATGCAGTTACTGTCAAATTTTTTTGTTCTTAAAGGTCTATAACCGTTGTTCTATCAAGGAAAAGACAAAAAACACTTGCCCCTCCCTCATTTATCGGTAAAATAGTAGGTATCCGACTACCAAA
>NZ_BAAGIR010000656.1:0-246 GCF_054658155.1 Alkalibacterium sp. m-11 | reverse complement strand
CCTAAATCGTTGGTAGTGATAGCGAAATCGGAAATGCCTAAATCAATCCCGATTTTTCTTTTGGTAATTTCCACTGCTTCGTCTTCTGATTTTACCAGAATAGAGACGAAATACTTTCCCGACTTGTGTTTGGATTTGAACTTCGGGAAACAGACGGACTTGTCTCGGAAAAAGTTTTTATAGGCTCTTTCCAGATTCTGTTGGGCATTCGCTAATGCTAGACTATCCACTTCTTTCAAAAACGGA
>NZ_BAAGIR010000655.1:0-246 GCF_054658155.1 Alkalibacterium sp. m-11 | reverse complement strand
CAAAGACATTTATACGGAAGCTCACAACTCTGGTCAAGAGCCGATCACCGCCTTAAAAAGACAAGCGAAACATAATGGGGAAGTTGATGACCATTATGCCCCTACCTGTTTTCGTGAACACAGCTATGATAAACGTTATGGTGCCCTCAAGTATGTTCGACCAGAAGCCCATTGCCGGGAGTGCCCCTTAAAAAATGCGGGGCTGTGTCAAAAAGTCTATAAGGTAAAACAAATGGATGATGCCAG
>NZ_BAAGIR010000654.1:0-246 GCF_054658155.1 Alkalibacterium sp. m-11 | reverse complement strand
TCATGAACCGGAAGAAAATCCAGCGCTTAATGAGAAAGTTTGGACTGTTCTGCCCTATAAGAAAACCGAATCCGTATAAGCGCATGGCAAAAGTACGCCAGGAACATGCGTTAAAACCTAATCTCGTTAACAGAGAATTTAGAGCCTACGGTCCACGAACGATCCTCTTAACAGATATCACCTATCTCTTTTACGGGCGAGGAAGGAAAGCTTATTTATCTGCCGTGATTGATGCATTCACGAACC
>NZ_BAAGIR010000653.1:0-247 GCF_054658155.1 Alkalibacterium sp. m-11 | reverse complement strand
TTTCTCTACCATACGTATAGTGTACCTTTAAATCCCCTCTCTTTTCAAATCAAGTGATAGTGATTAACGTTTGAGGTGATAGGCTTTCTAGCGGGTAAAACTTTATACTTTCCTATTCTATCAAAAAGGAGCGTTTGTGCTTTTAATTTTTGCAAGGGTAGAGAGTGAAGTAAAGTAAACATGGTTTCTGTCGCTTTCTTTTGAGCTTCTTGACGACGCTTATATCCAGTGGTTCGTTTATCTATGC
>NZ_BAAGIR010000652.1:0-247 GCF_054658155.1 Alkalibacterium sp. m-11 | reverse complement strand
CGTCTGTAATCTTTTTGGATAGTTTGTGCAAGAAATCTTTGCGCTGATTGGCAATCTTCTCGTGCTTTTTGGCCACTTGAATGCGTGCTTTATTGCGGTTCTTACCGCCTTTTTGTTTGAGGGATAATGACCGTTGCGCCTTCTTCAGCTTCTTTTCGGACTTGTACAGCGGTTTTGGATTTTTGTGCTTCTCAGTTTCCCCTAAATCATTGGTGGTGATCGCAAAATCAGAAATACCCAAATCAAT
>NZ_BAAGIR010000651.1:0-247 GCF_054658155.1 Alkalibacterium sp. m-11 | reverse complement strand
GGACTTGCTTTTTGGCTCGCTCCGAAAGCACCTTTCGGATCAATTTTAAGACGACCGTCTGCCACTGTTTTCTTAGTTTGACGTAAGGAATATAGTCATATTGCTTCCATTTCCCATCCTTTGTCACAAGCATATGGATATGAGGGTTAAATTCTAGTTTAGATCCAAAGGTATGAAGAGCGGAGACAATACCAGGTGTGACACCTAACGATTCGAACCATTCATTCAAAAGCCGTCCGGCTTCGTC
>NZ_BAAGIR010000650.1:0-247 GCF_054658155.1 Alkalibacterium sp. m-11 | reverse complement strand
TTTTCTGCGTTTGTCATAATGCCTAACCTCCAATCTTCAAAGTATTGATACTGTTCGGTCCTTCGGTACATTTTCCCTACTATGACCTCTGTTCCTGCGGTTACTCGTCACAAAAACATTGGCTGACATCTCGCCATTCGTTGTTACTACTAAGCGCTGACGAGACCTCCCCGGGTAAGAACGACAACCTTCTGCTCATGTCACTGCTTCATTTACTCAATAGAATTCGGGCAGTATCGGACTTCAC
>NZ_BAAGIR010000649.1:0-247 GCF_054658155.1 Alkalibacterium sp. m-11 | reverse complement strand
GGAGAGATGTCTTATGACTAATATTTTACCAGAAAAATCAGAAAATCACGAGGTTGAATCGACCGTTTCCCACTTTTTTAAAGAATTCAAAATTGGAACACTCTTGAACCGAGCGAATGTAAAAAAACTCGCGGTGTTAGTCCTGTGGTACTCTTTCAGTTCTTGTTTACTCTAGTCTTCACCTCAAAATCTGGAAACCAGGCTATCCTTTCTTCAAAAGCACCTGAAGAAATTAGTGTTTACACTG
>NZ_BAAGIR010000648.1:0-247 GCF_054658155.1 Alkalibacterium sp. m-11 | reverse complement strand
GTGAGGCTTGCCCAAATGTTAAGCATGTTCCGATTCGGTGTAAAGGGAAATTCTGTCCCACCTGCGCAGTTGGAGAAGCACAGAAATGGGCAGATATTCAATCAAACGACATGTACCGTAGTATTCACCGCCATGTGATTTTAACCATTGATGAAGGGCTTCGTCCCATTTTCACTAGTCATTATCGGAAAAAACTATTAAAAGGCTTAATGGACGAAGCCGGACGGCTTTTGAATGAATGGTTCGA
>NZ_BAAGIR010000647.1:0-247 GCF_054658155.1 Alkalibacterium sp. m-11 | reverse complement strand
ATCCCTTTGTAGCTTGCCAACCTTGTGGTTGTTTTCTGCGTTTGTCATAATGCCTAACCTCCAATCTTCAAAGTATTGATACTGTTCGGTCCTTCGGTACATTTTCCCTACTATGACCTCGGCTGACTTCTCGCCATTCGTTGTTACTACTAAGCGCTGACGAGACCTCCCCGGGTAAGAACGACAACCTTCTGCTCATGTCACTGCTCCATTTACTGTACAGGATTCGGGCAGTATCGGACTTCAC
>NZ_BAAGIR010000646.1:0-248 GCF_054658155.1 Alkalibacterium sp. m-11 | reverse complement strand
TGGAAGTAGTTTGGTTGGTACCTACTATTTTGAACGAGATTTAGGGGAGGGGCAAGTGTTTTTTTGCTTTTCCTTGATATAACAACCATTGTAAGCAATTATTAAAAGAAAGTATTGACACTAACAAAGCGTAAGAGGAGGTGAAGAATATGTTAAAAGCTTATAAGTATCGACTCTACCCAAATGAAGAACAAAAAAACTATTTTGCGAACTGTTTTGGTTGTGCCCGCTTCATTTATAACCAAATG
>NZ_BAAGIR010000645.1:0-248 GCF_054658155.1 Alkalibacterium sp. m-11 | reverse complement strand
ATTTTCAAACCATATTTTGAAAAATATATTGAATTTAAACGTTCTAAAGGCGAAAAAGTAGCTCGTTCCACATTAATCAGTCTAAGGCAACTCAACAATCTCTTGAATCAATATGACAAACTTGAAATTACTACTGAAATGATTGAAGAAATATTAAGTCCGAAGGACCATATAAGTCCCCACCGTCGAAAAACTTTAATAACAAACCTCCGTCAGTTTTCTGAATTTCTTCAAGTACTACAAATCCC
>NZ_BAAGIR010000644.1:0-248 GCF_054658155.1 Alkalibacterium sp. m-11 | reverse complement strand
AGATTCCAATAAGCCTCTTGGCGATAGCCAGGGACTTTTTGCTCGAATTTTTGATACATGGTTTCTGCTATCAGTGACGCAGAAGCGGCTGTGTTATTTAACGGAAGTCTGGGAATTTCAGATTTTGCAAAAGGCGTGCGCGTTCCGCTTTTCTCACAGTTCGCGCAGGCATATGTTTTCTGGAAATGTCTGTGGTTTTCAACTCTCGCCGGGATAAATTTAACTTCCTGACGGATGAGTTGTGTGCT
>NZ_BAAGIR010000643.1:0-248 GCF_054658155.1 Alkalibacterium sp. m-11 | reverse complement strand
TGGGGATTATCCAACAAAAAAATGAATAAGAAGGATTTTAATAGCCTAGAAACCCTTGGTTTCTCAATCTTTAGAGACATGCATACAGAACGCGTTTATCCAAACTGGATGTTACGTTATTTTGAAACATTGACTGAAAGCGAACAGAGGGTGTACTTCCACTCCTTTCGCCAGGTGACTGATCAAATGTATTCCGAAGATTATTTGATTGATCGGTTGAAATGGATTTTAAAATATCCAGCTATCGA
>NZ_BAAGIR010000642.1:0-249 GCF_054658155.1 Alkalibacterium sp. m-11 | reverse complement strand
TCTTCAAAAAGAAAATCTCGATCTAAACGACTATTTACGCGTTCAACTGCTGTACGTTTTTTATACAACCGTTTAAATTTATAACTCGTCCGAGCCACTTTTGGGAAAATTCGAACATCTTCAGAACTCAAGTTTTGCAGTTAAAAAATAGCCTTTGACCCTTGGTGTCATTGACTTGGTACCGATTATTATGCCGCTTTTGATATTTGATTCAGCTGATTTTCTTTTAAAAATGGCTTGAAGAGTTCC
>NZ_BAAGIR010000641.1:0-249 GCF_054658155.1 Alkalibacterium sp. m-11 | reverse complement strand
TTAAAATCCTTCTTATTCATTTTTTTGTTGGATAATCCCCACCCAAAATCTAAGTATTGATCCAGGCTTAAACGTATTATCGCTCCTCCTATGACGTTATCATAGAAGGAGCGATAATAAATTATAACTCAAGTTTTGCAGTTAAAAAATAGCCTTTGACCCTTGGTGTCATTGACTTGGTACCGATTATTATGCCGCTTTTGATATTTGATTCAGCTGATTTTCTTTTAAAAATGGCTTGAAGAGTTC
>NZ_BAAGIR010000640.1:0-249 GCF_054658155.1 Alkalibacterium sp. m-11 | reverse complement strand
ATTAATTTGGAACTTCCTCAAATCGGGTATTTTAGACCAAGACTTTTATGTTAAAACAGATATGGGGACACCACAAGGTGGTCCATTATCTCCTCTATTAGCCAATGTTTATCTCCATCATTTAGATGAACCAATTTCATAACTAACTTTTTAAAAAAGGAAACACTCGTCTAATTTCAAAATGACTATTTTTTAAAAATTACACGGCTATTTCTTTTCTGTTCTTTCTCTCAGCTAACCGTTGGTTTG
>NZ_BAAGIR010000639.1:0-249 GCF_054658155.1 Alkalibacterium sp. m-11 | reverse complement strand
TGTTTGTTGGTAACTACATTTTACCAAAGAGAGGTGTCTTTTTCTGTACTTTTAAGTTCAATATTCTAACTGATCTTTACGGTAAAAGGATAGAACGTCGTTCTTAGGGGTGCGAAACTTGAGTTAAATCCTTATTTTGAAGACTCTATTCGCCGTAAAGTCACAAAGGAAGCAATGGTCATTTTCCGCAAATGTAGGTACTCTGTAGACCCTCGTTATATCGGAAAAGAAGTTGACTTGGATCTTTCC
>NZ_BAAGIR010000638.1:0-249 GCF_054658155.1 Alkalibacterium sp. m-11 | reverse complement strand
AGTGTTCTACAGTACACGGACTAATACTGTAGAAGTGATTTTACATATCTC
The DNA here is from genome assembly GCF_054658155.1 of Alkalibacterium sp. m-11. NCBI lineage: Bacteria > Bacillati > Bacillota > Bacilli > Lactobacillales > Carnobacteriaceae > Alkalibacterium > Alkalibacterium sp. m-11. The sequence continues at coordinate 198 of NZ_BAAGIR010000638.1, read as the reverse complement.
GAAAAACTTCAAAAAAACGAAGTTTTTTAAACATGCCTTCTTATACTTCTCGTTGCTTTACTGGATCTGTTATAAACTCAAGTTTCGCACCCTGATCAAACCTTGGAAAGCCTATCGGCTTAAGGTTAATCAACTAAATCAAACAGTGATGTGTGACGGATTGGACTCACTTCCAGCTAAAATTTCTTTAAATGAAGT
>NZ_BAAGIR010000637.1:0-249 GCF_054658155.1 Alkalibacterium sp. m-11 | reverse complement strand
ATCAAAAGCCACTAAGGGATGATAACCCGTTGTTCCGTAGTGAGTATTGAAATCAGTCTGTTCTTGTTTTCCGAAGGTGTCTGAGTGAGTAGAATCCACGTCAATGATCATATGCTGTGTATTTTTTTGGCCGATATAGATAGTGGTCAATGCCTTGGCAATTGATTGAAGTTGAACGATATTCTCCTCCGACAGTTGATGAATAAAACGAGAAACCATCGACTGTGAACCTAAGGTCGTTTTATTTAG
>NZ_BAAGIR010000636.1:0-249 GCF_054658155.1 Alkalibacterium sp. m-11 | reverse complement strand
CAAACCAACGGTTAGCTGAGAGAAAGAACAGAAAAGAAATAGCCGTGTAATTTTTAAAAAATAGTCATTTTGAAATTAGACGAGTGTTTCCTTTTTTAAAAAGTTAGTTATGAAATTGGTTCACTTATAAGCTTTCAACATATTCTTCACCTCCTCTTACGCTTTGTTACTTGATTATACTGTGAAAATACCGTACAATCAAGTCGGAGGTGAGTATATGTCTGACAAAGAGCGCGTAGAAATACGTAT
>NZ_BAAGIR010000635.1:0-249 GCF_054658155.1 Alkalibacterium sp. m-11 | reverse complement strand
AATCTTCTTGGTTATAGTTCAATCTTTTTGTGGTAAGTGGGTGCGAACGAATCTGTTCTCCGTTATAATAAATGTGCACGTGCTCTTCGTTTTCGGAAAGATCCAAGTCAACTTCTTTTCCGATATAGCGAGGGTCTACAGAGTACCTACATTTGCGGAAAATGACCATTGCTTCCTTTGTGACTTTACGGCGAATAGAGTCTTCAAAATAAGGATTTAACAAGTCATCTTTTAGCTTATGGAGGTGCT
>NZ_BAAGIR010000634.1:0-249 GCF_054658155.1 Alkalibacterium sp. m-11 | reverse complement strand
AAAAGACGATGGCTGTATGATTACATTTGGGGCAGCTGGGATGCATAGATAAGAAATCATTGAAGAAACGGTCGTAGGCCGTTTGAAGACCTTGATAAAAACGGGTACTGCCTAAGTGCGACAAGGCGAGAAGAAAGTCTTTATTATTTGGGGAGAGTAAGGTATAATTCATTATGTATTGGTGAGAGAGAAAAGAAGACAGGGGAGCGTGAACTCCAATGCTGTCGCCTTTTCTCTCTTTCTTTCTGT
>NZ_BAAGIR010000633.1:0-250 GCF_054658155.1 Alkalibacterium sp. m-11 | reverse complement strand
GATTCATAAGAAGACCTCTTTTCTGGATTTGTGGTTATCTCTAGATTAAGGGTCTTCTTTCTTTTTGTCTACTTTAATTTCTTGCCCTACTATTTTACTTTCCGACAACTATTTTACACATAGTCGAAGTCGTGGAAACCAATGATATCCTTATGAATTATCCTAAAGTGAAAGAAAAAGTCAATATTTTAAAAGAGAATATCGAAGATGACATTAATCATTTAAATTCCTTAGGAAAAGACGAGGCAAA
>NZ_BAAGIR010000632.1:0-250 GCF_054658155.1 Alkalibacterium sp. m-11 | reverse complement strand
AATAATAAAAAAAATTATTAAAGATACAAAAATAGCAAAATAGTACCCTATTTTGAGCATTTTTAAACCCCGGTAAATCCCTTAGTGTAGGGATTTATCGGGGTTTTGGGTGTTAAAGATGAGATAGTATACAACAAAAAGGACAGATTAACCACTTCAAGCTATCGCTTGACCGAAATTCATCTCCCACTTTCACTGGTGCTTCGCACCCATACGCTTAGAAGTGGGAGACTTCTTTCGGAATTACGTT
>NZ_BAAGIR010000631.1:0-250 GCF_054658155.1 Alkalibacterium sp. m-11 | reverse complement strand
AAAAACAAGCTCACATGCCCGCCAAATGGTTAACACTCATTGAGTTAGCACAAGATTACGTGGAAAGTGTAGCCTGATTTGGCATCAGAGCCCAGAATCGCTTTAAAAGAGCTCAAATGACCGTAGATGTAGAAAAGCATTCTATACCGATAAAAAAGAGGCGAAAAAAGGCAATGTGATCCAGCAGACGTGAATACACTGCTGGATCACATTGCTTTTTTTCTTGTCAAATGTCTCCAGCAAAGGTAAA
>NZ_BAAGIR010000630.1:0-250 GCF_054658155.1 Alkalibacterium sp. m-11 | reverse complement strand
TTTGCGTCCGTCTTCCTTCAGATTCCGCCTCACGGCGGACACCCTTGACTTTCGCTAACAGTTCCTACTGCCAAGTCTGTAGTGGACTTTCACCACCAAGTTGTCGCCCATGCCGGGCGCACGAAATCAAAACCACCAGTGTGAACTGGTGGTTTGCTCTGCGGCTGAAAGCCTCTCTTACCGGCCTCGGCCTGAAAGGCCCACTGAGTGGGTTTCCCTTATGCACCACACTTACTCACTGATTCTAAAA
>NZ_BAAGIR010000629.1:0-250 GCF_054658155.1 Alkalibacterium sp. m-11 | reverse complement strand
ACCAGAATAGAGACGAAATACTTTCCCGACTTGTTCATAGAAATGGTGCACGACTTGATGACTCCTTCAAACTTTCTGTGTTGGTTCAGCTTCACGAATCCAGTTTTTGGAAGTTTGATTTTCCCGTCTTCTATGCGGATATTTCCGCCTTGGTTGTTGGTGGTATAACTCGCTTTCGACTTGTGTTTGGATTTGAACTTCGGGAAACAGACGGACTTGTCTCGGAAAAAGTTTTTATAGGCTCTTTCCA
>NZ_BAAGIR010000628.1:0-251 GCF_054658155.1 Alkalibacterium sp. m-11 | reverse complement strand
TTTTACCTTTGCTGGAGACATTTGACAAGAAAAAAAGCAATGTGATCCAGCAGTGTATTCACGTCTGCTGGATCACATTGCCTTTTTTCGCCTCTTTTTTATCGGTATAGAATGCTTTTCTACAATTAAAGACCTAACAAAACGAGATCATAATTTGTTAAATATATCATGGCTATGTGAGATTGCTTTAGTTTCACGTTCGGGGTATTACAACTGGTTGAAATCTGAAGAGAGTCGAAAGAAAAAAGAAG
>NZ_BAAGIR010000627.1:0-251 GCF_054658155.1 Alkalibacterium sp. m-11 | reverse complement strand
AAGATAACTGATTCGAACGCTTTTCTACTTTATAAAAGTATCTGATACCTACTGTATCAAACGAGAGGATTTTAGAGATACCTCGTATGAACCGATAAAGATAGAACTTTATTTTCTTTCGTTTGTTGTAGAAAAGCAAAATAATCCAGCCAGTAAATGTCACTTTATTCCGGCAGTTTTATTTAAGAAAATGAGGCAATTAAGCGACAGAATCTGTTTATTCCAGCACGTTTGTCAGTTTAGACCAGCGG
>NZ_BAAGIR010000626.1:0-251 GCF_054658155.1 Alkalibacterium sp. m-11 | reverse complement strand
TGGATTTGTGGTTATCTCTAGATTAAGGGTCTTCTTTCTTTTTGTCTACTTTAATTTCTTGCCCTACTATTTTACTTTCCGACAACTATTTTACACATAGCTATCGCTTGACCGAAATTCATCTCCCGGGAGTTTAACAGCTGGAATCAATAAAAAGTGACACAAAGCCTGTTATGGCTTTATTTTTTTGTCAAATTTGATAGACTTATATTGTAGTACTATGTAGTAATATGTTATAATAGAGATACATT
>NZ_BAAGIR010000625.1:0-251 GCF_054658155.1 Alkalibacterium sp. m-11 | reverse complement strand
CATGAAAGGCAACAGTAAATAAGAAGGTAACGATAGCGGTCACACTTACTCCTTCTTCTTTTTTGATATTGGACCGATTTAACAGGGTTCCGACTGTAAATTGTTTGATAAAGTGATCAATACTCGACTATGTGTAAAATAGTTGTCGGAAAGTAAAATAGTAGGGCAAGAAATTAAAGTAGACAAAAAGAAAGAAGACCCTTAATCTAGAGATAACCACAAATCCAGAAAAGAGGTCTTCTTATGAATCA
>NZ_BAAGIR010000624.1:0-251 GCF_054658155.1 Alkalibacterium sp. m-11 | reverse complement strand
GGTTCGTGAATGCATCAATCACGGCAGATAAATAAGCTTTCCTTCCTCGCCCGTAAAAGAGATAGGTGATATCTGTTAAGAGGATCGTTCGTGGACCGTAGGCTCTAAATTCTCTGTTAACGAGATTGTAGAAAAGCAAAATAATCCAGCCAGTAAATGTCACTTTATTCCGGCAGTTTTTTTTAAGAAAATGGGTCAATTAAGCGACAGAATCTGTTTATTCCAGCACGTTTGTCAGTTTAGACCAGCGG
>NZ_BAAGIR010000623.1:0-251 GCF_054658155.1 Alkalibacterium sp. m-11 | reverse complement strand
AGCACACAACTCATCCGTCAGGAAGTTAAATTTATCCCGGCGAGAGTTGAAAACCACAGACATTTCCAGAAAACATATGCCTGCGCGAACTGTGAGAAAAGCGGAACGCGCACGCCTTTTGCAAAATTGTAGAAAAGCATTCTATACCGATAAAAAAGAGGCGAAAAAAGGCAATGTGATCCAGCAGACGTGAATACACTGCTGGATCACATTGCTTTTTTTCTTGTCAAATGTCTCCAGCAAAGGTAAAA
>NZ_BAAGIR010000622.1:0-251 GCF_054658155.1 Alkalibacterium sp. m-11 | reverse complement strand
GTCCAATGGGACAACTGAAGAAAATGTTTGGGTAATGAAACACACAGAATGAGCCATTTTAATATTAAAATTGAAGAGTTACCATCTCTAGAAAAAAAGTTTCCGCCAAAGTCTTGACACATACGATGTTTCTTTTTTAAAGACAAAATGAGCCCCACCGGCTATAATTGAAGTACCAACAGCAATTATAGGAGGGGCTCACTTTGTATCAAAATTATACCACAATGGAAACTGCTTTAACACTACAATTA
>NZ_BAAGIR010000621.1:0-250 GCF_054658155.1 Alkalibacterium sp. m-11 | reverse complement strand
CTCGGAAAAAGTTTTTATAGGCTCTTTCCAGATTCTGTTGGGATTCGCTAATGCTAGACTATCCACTTCTTTCAAAAACGGACATTCTTTTTTGTATTGCGCCGGTGTATTGTGGAGCATTTGTTTTGTTTCTTTGTAGTGGTTGATTTTGTCGCTGAGCATTTGGTTGTAGATGAAGCGGGCGCAGCCAAAACAATTCGCAAAATATTCTTTTTGCTGTTCGGTTGGGTATAATCTGTACTTGTATGCT
>NZ_BAAGIR010000620.1:0-251 GCF_054658155.1 Alkalibacterium sp. m-11 | reverse complement strand
AGTCTGAGGTTAAATTTCCACCGTCAAAATTAACTTTGATCATTTTGTTGAAATGAAGTGACTTTTCGATTACACTTTTCATTATGGAGTCCTCCTTGATTTGTGTTTGTTTCGTCACTTATACAATGGTTAGGGTGTCAAAACCTAACCGGTTTACTACTTTTCCTTGTTAACAGTGCGATTTTGCCCGCTCTTTTGGTATAATAGACGTATCAAAATGCTGACGGAGGGTGCTATCATGTCGTTTAAAC
>NZ_BAAGIR010000619.1:0-251 GCF_054658155.1 Alkalibacterium sp. m-11 | reverse complement strand
AGTCCAATGGGACAACTGAAGAAAATGTTTGGGTAATGAAACACACAGAATGAGCCATTTTAATATTAAAATTGAAGAGTTACCATCTCTAGAAAAAAAGTTTCCGCCAAAGTCTTGACACATACAAGCGATAGCTTGAAGTGGTTAATGTCATTCTCATTTGGTATACTTTATATATAGACGATAACCAAGTCTATATAGGCGACAACCAAGCCTACTGAGTATTCCTTGGCGTTAGCCAAGTAAAAGAA
>NZ_BAAGIR010000618.1:0-251 GCF_054658155.1 Alkalibacterium sp. m-11 | reverse complement strand
CACCTTCCATTGGAAGAGTATCCGGTATTTTTACAGAGCTATAAAGAAAGCTATGGGTATGCCTTCATGCAAGTTCTCACAGCACGCTGATCCATCATCGATTCTTTTTCTCATTTCACCGACTTTTACCTCTGCTGGAAAGCAGACGACTGTAGTAAGGTGGCAGTAGTCTATATAAGAGAGGAAGACAAAGAAATGAATGAAAAACAGCGTGAAGAAGTGGCATTAGCGAAGTTTCAAGTGATTGCGCC
>NZ_BAAGIR010000617.1:0-252 GCF_054658155.1 Alkalibacterium sp. m-11 | reverse complement strand
AACATGGCAGGGTGAAACGCAGGACGTCCCGTAGAAGAGGTTTCTTCCAGAAGAAATTCCGCAGGAATAGAATCAACGAAACGACTGATAAGACGTGCTTCGTGATCCTCGGGAATAGTGAAGTCTACTATGTGTAAAATAGTTGTCGGAAAGTAAAATAGTAGGGCAAGAAATTAAAGTAGACAAAAAGAAAGAAGACCCTTAATCTAGAGATAACCACAAATCCAGAAAAGAGGTCTTCTTATGAATCAA
>NZ_BAAGIR010000616.1:0-252 GCF_054658155.1 Alkalibacterium sp. m-11 | reverse complement strand
TCAAAATAGGTGAACATATTTATATGGCAACGTAGCCAGGTATCACTTTTCATATCAAGCGTTGGTTCCACATAAGTGTATTGACTATAAGGAAGAGCTCCTACAAACAGATAGACAGTGGTTATTTGTAGAAAAGCAAAATAATCCAGCCAGTAAATGTCACTTTATTCCGGCAGTTTTTTTTAAGAAAATGGGTCAATTAAGCGACAGAATCTGTTTATTCCAGCACGTTTGTCAGTTTAGACCAGCGGA
>NZ_BAAGIR010000615.1:0-252 GCF_054658155.1 Alkalibacterium sp. m-11 | reverse complement strand
CTTATCTTGGTGATGTTGAGGCGTTCTCAGACCTTCACCCCATTATTGATGACTATATGGATTATCATAATACAGAACGCTATCAGTGGAAACTGGCGAAATTATCTCCTAATCAATATTATGATTACTCAAGTTTCGCACCCCTAAGAACTCCGTTCTATCCTTTACATTATAAGGATTATTTAGATTAATCAGCTTAAAGGTAAAGAAAAAGACAGCTCTCTTTGGTAAAATGTGAGTACCACTACCAAC
>NZ_BAAGIR010000614.1:0-252 GCF_054658155.1 Alkalibacterium sp. m-11 | reverse complement strand
TCGCTAGTGTATACGGTCTTAGGGTTAGTGACATAAGAGATTTACAACTATCCGCAATAAACTGGCAAGATAAAATACTGTCACTTTCACAACAAAAAACTCAAACACCGTTAAATCTGCCTCTTATGTTTATGGCAAGATAAAAATACATAAGATTGCAGGGTAAAAGTACACAACTCTGCGGACGGCAAAATGCAATATAAAAAGCCATTGCAAGGCACCTGAAAATCCTCTAAAGTTAGAGTTCCTACA
>NZ_BAAGIR010000613.1:0-252 GCF_054658155.1 Alkalibacterium sp. m-11 | reverse complement strand
CGTTGACGAACTTTGTGATGAATTAAATTCGGAAGTGTCTCAAGCAACGGACGAGATTCCTGATATACTTTGGAAAATTAATGAAAAAGAGCACCTCCATAAGCTAAAAGATGACTTGTTAAATCCTCAAGTTTCGCACCCTAATAAATGCTTCACAATCCTATCGGATTAACCCTCACCAAAGAAATTACGCAGCAATTTGTTCTTGGTTTGACTGATTTCCAATCAAAATTTCTTTGAATGCCGCCGGTA
>NZ_BAAGIR010000612.1:0-252 GCF_054658155.1 Alkalibacterium sp. m-11 | reverse complement strand
CCCTCCTGGAGTACGTGTCTTAGTCGACAACCTAATTGTACCATATGGGGGGGTCCTTTTTTCTATGTTTTAAAAAAGTTGATTTATCAGGTGTTAAACACGACAAATAATTATGAAATTGGCTCAGATAGAGAACTGGAAAGAAGAAAACATAAATTTGCTCGTTATGCCGACGACTTCGTTATTTATGTCAAAAGCAAACGTGCAGGTGAACGAGTAATGGAGAGCATCACCAAATTTATCGAAGAAGAT
>NZ_BAAGIR010000611.1:0-252 GCF_054658155.1 Alkalibacterium sp. m-11 | reverse complement strand
AGTCCAATGGGACAACTGAAGAAAATGTTTGGGTAATGAAACACACAGAATGAGCCATTTTAATATTAAAATTGAAGAGTTACCATCTCTAGAAAAAAAGTTTCCGCCAAAGTCTTGACACATACAGCGATAGCTTGAAGTGGTAAATGTCGTTCTCATTTGGTATGCTTTGTGTATAGATGATAACCAAGTCTATATCTAGGCGACAATCAAGCCTACTGAGTATTCCTTGGCGTTAGCCAAGTAAAAGAA
>NZ_BAAGIR010000610.1:0-252 GCF_054658155.1 Alkalibacterium sp. m-11 | reverse complement strand
CTCATATGGTCACAGTATGAGTGCCCATGGAGCTATAGGCTCTGCCATGGGAGGGGTGATGGCACACCCTTAAACTTAAGGCTTGAACAAAACAGAAATGGCCTGCGTTCGACAAAGCACTTAAGAAGGGGCTGGGAAAAAACTCCCCTAAAATGAATACATCCCTCGACCGATTTTGAGAAAAAAATGGTCGAGGGATGTTTCTTTTTTAAAGACAAAATGAGCCCCACCGGCTATAATTGAAGTACCAAC
>NZ_BAAGIR010000609.1:0-252 GCF_054658155.1 Alkalibacterium sp. m-11 | reverse complement strand
GGATCTGTTATAAAGCTGTTTAATCCAGACAAGGATTGGATTATATTACCTTCATCGACAGAAATCATCATACGAGCAACGAGAAATTTGGGAAACATAATTTTTCATAGATTATTGGGAGTTACCTTGATTGTACGGTATTTTTACAGTATAATCAAGTAACAAAGCGTAAGAGGAGGTGAAGAATATGTTAAAAGCTTATAAGTATCGACTCTACCCAAATGAAGAACAAAAAAACTATTTTGCGAACTG
>NZ_BAAGIR010000608.1:0-252 GCF_054658155.1 Alkalibacterium sp. m-11 | reverse complement strand
GGGAAACTGAGAAGCACAAAAATCCAAAACCGCTGTACAAGTCCGAAAAGAAGCTGAAGAAGGCGCAACGGTCATTATCCCGCAAACAAAAAGGCGGTAAGAACCGCAATAAAGCACGCTTAAAGGTGGCCAAAAAGCACGAGAAGATTGCCAATCAGCGCAAAGATTTCTTGCACAAACTATCCAAAAAGATTACAGACGAAAACCAAGTCATTGTAATAGAAACTCTGTCCAGTAAGAACCTGATGAAAA
>NZ_BAAGIR010000607.1:0-252 GCF_054658155.1 Alkalibacterium sp. m-11 | reverse complement strand
CCAAAATCTAAGTATTGATCCAGGCTTAAACGTATTATCGCTCCTCCTATGACGTTATCATAGAAGGAGCGATAATAAATTATAAGGGGTTTTTATCAAACTGTCCTTGACATGGGGTCCAGTTTAATTAGATTTTATGGATAGTGGAGATCCGATGGATCCCCCACGATTCAGTTGCGAACAATGTGATGGTTCAATGGTCCCTTTGTATTATGAAGGGTTACAAGGAATCACTTATGACAATAGGCACCT
>NZ_BAAGIR010000606.1:0-252 GCF_054658155.1 Alkalibacterium sp. m-11 | reverse complement strand
GGTGCTTTCGGAGCGAGCCAAAAAGCAAGTCCAGCCCTTGCTACAAGCGGCGTATAAAAACAATCCAGATGGTTTCTATATCCATGCGCCTAAGAGAAGTAAAACACATGTGAAAGGGTTACTCGGTGTAGAAAAGCAAAATAATCCAGCCAGTAAATGTCACTCTATTCCGGCAGTTTTTTTTAAGAAGATGGGTCAATTAAGCGACAGAATCTGTTTATTCCAGCACGTTTGTCAGTTTAGACCAGCGGA
>NZ_BAAGIR010000605.1:0-252 GCF_054658155.1 Alkalibacterium sp. m-11 | reverse complement strand
GTTGGTAGTGGTACTCACATTTTACCAAAGAGAGCTGTCTTTTTCTTTACCTTTAAGCTGATTAATCTAAATAATCCTTATAATGTAAAGGATAGAACGGAGTTCTTAGGGGTGCGAAACTTGAGTTGTATAGTGAATGCCCTGGTCGGAATGGATCAGGGTTTTCTGTTGTTTTGAAATGTCATGGTTGATCAAAAGGTCTTCAATCATCTCTAAAACAAAATCAATACTTAAGGATTCACTTAATTGATA
>NZ_BAAGIR010000604.1:0-252 GCF_054658155.1 Alkalibacterium sp. m-11 | reverse complement strand
CCGACTTCATTTAAAGAAATTTTAGCTGGAAGTGAGTCCAATCCGTCACACATCACTGTTTGATTTAGTTGATTAACCTTAAGCCGATAGGCTTTCCAAGGTTTGATCAGGGTGCGAAACTTGAGTATACAAGTATAAAATTTCAAAAATTACTCGCGGATAAAGAACTGCGTCAATCTATGTCACGAAGAGGAAACTGTTGGGATAACGCTCCCCAAGAATCCTTCTTTGGACACATGAAAGACGAAATAG
>NZ_BAAGIR010000603.1:0-252 GCF_054658155.1 Alkalibacterium sp. m-11 | reverse complement strand
TTCTGATATAATTTGATTCATAAGAAGACCTCTTTCTCTAGCGTTGTCGTTATCTCTAGATTAAGGGTCTTCTTTCTTTTTGTCTAGGTCGAATTTCCCCTCTTCCGACATTAATTTTACACATAGGGAGTTTAACAGCTGGAATCAATAAAAAGTGACACAAAGTCTGTTATAGCTTTACTTTTTTGTCAAATTTGATAGGCTTATATTGTAGTACTATGTAGTAATGTGTTATAATAGAGATACATTTAA
>NZ_BAAGIR010000602.1:0-252 GCF_054658155.1 Alkalibacterium sp. m-11 | reverse complement strand
CCGCTGGTCTAAACTGACAAACGTGCTGGAATAAACAGATTCTGTCGCTTAATTGCCTCATTTTCTTAAATAAAACTGCCGGAATAAAGTGACATTTACTGGCTGGATTATTTTGCTTTTCTACAACGAACAGAAACTCCATACTAAGGCTGAATCAGGACGGATGAGCTTGCCAAACAAAGCGAAGTCCAATACTGCACGAATCCTGTACAGTAAATGGAGCAGTGACATGAGCGGAAGGTTGTCGTTCTT
>NZ_BAAGIR010000601.1:0-252 GCF_054658155.1 Alkalibacterium sp. m-11 | reverse complement strand
ATTTGCGTCCGTCTTCCTTCAGATTCCGCCTCACGGCGGACACCCTTGACTTTCGCTAACAGTTCCTACTGCCAAGTCTGTAGTGGACTTTCACCACCAAGTTGTCGCCCATGCCGGGCGCACGAAATAAAAAAAGCTTCGGCTACGCCTTCGCCCTTTTGGGATAGTGCGTAGCCATTACTTTTTCAGTTCTGAATTATCGTAGACGATACCGTGAATACTCTTATAGTAAACAGGAACCATCTCATTTCC
>NZ_BAAGIR010000600.1:0-252 GCF_054658155.1 Alkalibacterium sp. m-11 | reverse complement strand
GCTGGTTCGCTTATCCTAAAACCATCAAACAAGTGGTCACTGATTATCCGCTTCAAGTCATCTGCATGCTTAAACCTACGCGTACAACGTACGGATACAATGGACAAAAGTATAACCTGAAAGACCTCTACAGAGTGCTCAAGAAAAAGCGTGGCCGTGCGAAAATTAAAGCATCTGTCGTTGTCAGCTTAGGATTGAACGATAATAATGAAGACATCCAGGCTAAGATAATATTTGTTCGGGACAATCGCA
>NZ_BAAGIR010000599.1:0-253 GCF_054658155.1 Alkalibacterium sp. m-11 | reverse complement strand
ACCGACTTCATTTAAAGAAATTTTAGCTGGAAGTGAGTCCAATCCGTCACACATCACTGTTTGATTTAGTTGATTAACCTTAAGCCGATAGGCTTTCCAAGGTTTGATCAGGGTGCGAAACTTGAGTGATTATTTTAAAACGGGTGTGTATCCCCTGAGTCATTTGGTGAAAACGCCTGATTTTCCTGAGATTCAAGTACCGATAGAATATCCTCATTAAAGCGATCAAAATATTTTTCCTCTAATTGTGTCC
>NZ_BAAGIR010000598.1:0-253 GCF_054658155.1 Alkalibacterium sp. m-11 | reverse complement strand
TCCGCTGGTCTAAACTGACAAACGTGCTGGAATAAACAGATTCTGTCGCTTAATTGCCTCATTTTCTTAAATAAAACTGCCGGAATAAAGTGACATTTACTGGCTGGATTATTTTGCTTTTCTACACATAATATTCTCAATGGCTTTATCAATGATTTTTATTTCTTGTTCAAATCCACGTATAACACGCATTTGAACACCTAGATTGATATCAATACTGTCTTGTGCTAGTTTGCCTAAGCGATAAGAGTCT
>NZ_BAAGIR010000597.1:0-253 GCF_054658155.1 Alkalibacterium sp. m-11 | reverse complement strand
TGTAGGAACTCTAACTTTAGAGGATTTTCAGGTGCCTTGCAATGGCTTTTTATATTGCATTTTGCCGTCCGCAGAGTTGTGTACTTTTACCCTGCAATCTTATGTATTTTTATCTTGCCATAAACATCTATCATTTCGTTTGGGAAATTCCGTTTTCATCGATTCATTTATTTGATAAACAGATTTCCGCAACTGCTTCGCACGTTCATGAAGAACCTCTTGAGGTTTTCGTGCAGAATATTTTGATAAAGTA
>NZ_BAAGIR010000596.1:0-253 GCF_054658155.1 Alkalibacterium sp. m-11 | reverse complement strand
TACGTTCATGTGTATGAAAGAAGATCCCATGAAAAACCGTGAATTGAAACCTGGCTATAATCTTCAAGTTGCTTCTAGTAATCAATACGTCATTGACTACGATATCTTTTCAAATCCTACGGATACGTGTAGAAAAGCATTCTATACCGATAAAAAAGAGGCGAAAAAAGGCAATGTGATCCAGCAGACGTGAATACACTGCTGGATCACATTGCTTTTTTTCTTGTCAAATGTCTCCAGCAAAGGTAAAATA
>NZ_BAAGIR010000595.1:0-253 GCF_054658155.1 Alkalibacterium sp. m-11 | reverse complement strand
AAAGCTTCAATAGCTGCGTCCGTATCACGATGAGCGGATACATGATCAGACAAGATGATTTTATTGATGGCATCGAAAAAGAAAATAAGATAGTTCCATTTTCCTTTAATACGAATGTACGTCTCATTGTAGAAAAGCAAAATAATCCAGCCAGTAAATGTCACTTTATTCCGGCAGTTTTTTTTAAGAAAATGGGTCAATTAAGCGACAGAATCTGTTTATTCCAGCACGTTTGTCAGTTTAGACCAGCGGA
>NZ_BAAGIR010000594.1:0-253 GCF_054658155.1 Alkalibacterium sp. m-11 | reverse complement strand
TAAATGTATCTCTATTATAACATATTACTACATAGTACTACAATATAAGTCTATCAAATTTGACAAAAAAATAAAGCCATAACAGGCTTTGTGTCACTTTTTATTGATTCCAGCTGTTAAACTCCCGAAGTGGTTAATCTGTCCTTTTTGTTGTATACTATATTCAGTGGTAACCAATAGAAAGGAAGTGATATCAATGGAATTGGACAACAACAATCATTCAGTCTTCTCGATGTATTACCACCTTGTCTTA
>NZ_BAAGIR010000593.1:0-253 GCF_054658155.1 Alkalibacterium sp. m-11 | reverse complement strand
ATTTTACCTTTGCTGGAGACATTTGACAAGAAAAAAAGCAATGTGATCCAGCAGTGTATTCACGTCTGCTGGATCACATTGCCTTTTTCCGCCTCTTTTTTATCGGTATAGAATGCTTTTCTACACCAATGCGAAGGAAATGATCAAACCGTTAGGTTGGCGGAAGCGGCGTATAGAATCATTTGGGGAAGATCCATTGGAATGTTCGGAATGTGGCAATGTAATGGAGTTTAGAGGGATAGCTGTGCGCAAA
>NZ_BAAGIR010000592.1:0-253 GCF_054658155.1 Alkalibacterium sp. m-11 | reverse complement strand
GAATGCTTTTCTCTACCATACGTATAGTGTACCTTTAAATCCCCTCTCTTTTCAAATCAAGTGATAGTGATTAACGTTTGAGGTGATAGGCTTTCTAGCGGGTAAAACTTTATACTTTCCTATTCTAATCGAGTAGGGGGTAAATAATTAATTTATTTACCGTCCTCTCACACCACCGTACGTACGGTTCCGTATACGGCGGTTCAATATCTTAAGTAAGCAGACTCTGCCAGTTGGTTTAGTGAAACTAAAC
>NZ_BAAGIR010000591.1:0-253 GCF_054658155.1 Alkalibacterium sp. m-11 | reverse complement strand
AGTTGAATTAAACTGTTTTGCCACTTGATTTTATTAACTAAATACATGATAATCTGAAGTAGATTAGGCATCTCTTTTCACTCCTTAAGTGATGAATGTTTGTTTTAGTGAACTTCATTTTATCAGAGAGTGAACTAGGAAACTCCAAGGAATAATTGGGGGAATAGCTCTTAAATGAGCATACAATTGATTGGTTTTTACAGCACTATTGGATTTATCTCGTCAAACAGGTTTTGGTTTGATGGTCTAGAAA
>NZ_BAAGIR010000590.1:0-253 GCF_054658155.1 Alkalibacterium sp. m-11 | reverse complement strand
TGCCTTGGCACTAGGAGCCGATGAAGGACGGGACGAACACCGATATGCTCTGGGGAGCTGTAAGTAAGCATTGATCCAGAGATTTCCGAATGGGGGAACCCATCACTTTTCATCAAGTGATATGCCTATAGTGAATACATAGCTATAGACAAGGTAGACGTGGGGAACTGAAACATCTAAGTACCTGCAGGAAGAGAAAGCAAACGCGATTCCCCGAGTAGCGGCGAGCGAAACGGGAAGAGGCCAAACCAGA
>NZ_BAAGIR010000589.1:0-253 GCF_054658155.1 Alkalibacterium sp. m-11 | reverse complement strand
TGGATCACCTCCTTTCTAAGGATAGTGCCATTAGGGCACACGGAACCTTGCACAGGTTTTTACTTTGTTCAGTTTTGAGGGATTTTTTTCCTTCAGGACTTTGTTCTTTGAAAACTAGATAGTTGATAAACACAACACAAACATGTTAAGAAACAACACCGAGAAATAGATTTATTGAGAACAGTTTTGTTCGTTAACAAAACTCTCATCGCTATGAATTACCCTTAACCACCAGGTTAAGTGAATAAGGGCG
>NZ_BAAGIR010000588.1:0-253 GCF_054658155.1 Alkalibacterium sp. m-11 | reverse complement strand
GCATAGATAAACGAACCACTGGATATAAGCGTCGTCAAGAAGCTCAAAAGAAAGCGACAGAAACCATGTTTACTTTACTTCACTCTCTACCCTTGCAAAAATTAAAAGCACAAACGCTCCTTTTTGACAGCTGGTTCGGTCACGCTTCTGTGATCAAGCAAGTGGTAACGGATTATCCATTACACGTTATTTGTATGATAAAGCCCATGCGAGCGACCTATGGCTATCAAGGCGAACGCTACACGCTTAAGGA
>NZ_BAAGIR010000587.1:0-253 GCF_054658155.1 Alkalibacterium sp. m-11 | reverse complement strand
GTATCTAACAAGTCTTGAACATGTTGTTCAGATAGTACTAACTCGTTCATTAATGTCTCTTTCAGACAGGCCATTACGAGAAACAGCGATTGCGCGAATCGAATGTTCTCCATTTCATCACAGCACAAATAAAACAGCTCACCGATGGTGCGCGGATCCTTCTCTTCACGGGATATTAAGGCGAACATCATATACCGGGTAAAAACAACCGCAGTATGGGCAACCATATTGTCATAATCACGAGCAGAAAATT
>NZ_BAAGIR010000586.1:0-254 GCF_054658155.1 Alkalibacterium sp. m-11 | reverse complement strand
CTTTACCGGAGAGAGTTTTCGACTAAAGAATGCACTATCCAAACACAAATAACTAAAAGAATCTTTCAGGTGCAAAATTGTGTAGTTTATCGCTGCAATGTTGTGTAGAAAAGTCTTGCAAAATACATCTTATTTATGAAATTGAACTAGCCTTACTTGATTATATAAAAAATGTTAGACCTTCAATTGTTTCTCCGAATTTATTTATACGATTCAGAGCACCTCACACACCTTATTCTAAGAATAATCATTTT
>NZ_BAAGIR010000585.1:0-254 GCF_054658155.1 Alkalibacterium sp. m-11 | reverse complement strand
ACGGTCAGTTCATTACGCATTCTGTATACACTGATGAATTGTCTTGTTGGGCATTATTCGTTGGCCATTGAAAAGAGTAACTACCATACACAAACAGTCTTAGCACGGGCACGACCTTCAAACAAACTGTAGAAAAGCATTCTATACCGATAAAAAAGAGGCGAAAAAAGGCAATGTGATCCAGCAGACGTGAATACACTGCTGGATCACATTGCTTTTTTTCTTGTCAAATGTCTCCAGCAAAGGTAAAATAA
>NZ_BAAGIR010000584.1:0-254 GCF_054658155.1 Alkalibacterium sp. m-11 | reverse complement strand
TTACGTGTGGCTTGATGTCCTGCCGGACAAACAACCATTTCGGCATCCTTATTAAATTCAAACTCTTTATGTCCTTTGCGTGTACCTTCACTCACAATTGGATTTAATTTGGCTATTAAATGAATATCTCAAGTTTTGCAGTTAAAAAATAGCCTTTGACCCTTGGTGTCATTGACTTGGTACCGATTATTATGCCGCTTTTGATATTTGATTCAGCTGATTTTCTTTTAAAAATGGCTTGAAGAGTTCCGGTA
>NZ_BAAGIR010000583.1:0-254 GCF_054658155.1 Alkalibacterium sp. m-11 | reverse complement strand
GCGCATATGGGCGTTTCATTTGCATGGCTATTTTTAAACATAATTGCTAAAAATGAGGAATTAACGAATACAGGTTTTCTAATTACATGCAATAGTGGATATTTAGTGTAAAAAGGGTAAATTCAAACCATTTGGTTATGTCAAACGATGGCGGTCAATTATCCAATGATTCCGGTCTCCTTTTACTCTTTGAATTTTTTCATAAGATCAAGTTCAAAGAGCTGGTTAACGAGTTATTGCATATTGACGATTCA
>NZ_BAAGIR010000582.1:0-254 GCF_054658155.1 Alkalibacterium sp. m-11 | reverse complement strand
AAAATCACGCCTTTCCACGTTATAATTATAACGTGGAAAGTGCGGAAATTCAATAGGAATAGCCAGAAATTTCCTTTTATATCAATGTTTTTTGCATTCCTCGTTATAATTTACACGGGAATGAAGGTTAAAAATGGCTTGAAGAGTTCCGGTAAACTATCAAAGATGGTATCTAACAAGTCTTGAACATGTTGTTCAGATAGTACTAACTCGTTCATTAATGTCTCTTTCAGACAGGCCATTACGAGAAACAG
>NZ_BAAGIR010000581.1:0-254 GCF_054658155.1 Alkalibacterium sp. m-11 | reverse complement strand
AAATTTCTGGAAAAAGTCATCCCTTGCGCCAGCAATTGACTTTTTTGGAAATTTTAACGTAAACTACTTGTGATAAAAGTAACAACCTATAAAACCTATTTATTCTAAGTTTTATGCAACACTAGTGTAAATAATTATCAAAAAACACACAAAAAGACACCTCTCTTTGGTAAAATGTAGTCACCACAACAACATTCAAAGGAGAGATGTCTTATGACTAATATTTTACCAGAAAAATCAGAAAATCACGAGGT
>NZ_BAAGIR010000580.1:0-254 GCF_054658155.1 Alkalibacterium sp. m-11 | reverse complement strand
TCTTTTCATAGTCATCGATGATGGATTCATAGTTTTCTTCACTGCCATATCCAGCATCTGCGACAATATATTTGAATAAGTCCAGTGTAGAAATGGCCGATAAAAATGGAAGTAGCGTTCGCGTATCTGTAGAAAAGCAAAATAATCCAGCCAGTAAATGTCACTTTATTCCGGCAGTTTTATTTAAGAAAATGAGGCAATTAAGCGACAGAATCTGTTTATTCCAGCACGTTTGTCAGTTTAGACCAGCGGAT
>NZ_BAAGIR010000579.1:0-254 GCF_054658155.1 Alkalibacterium sp. m-11 | reverse complement strand
TTATTTTACCTTTGCTGGAGACATTTGACAAGAAAAAAAGCAATGTGATCCAGCAGTGTATTCACGTCTGCTGGATCACATTGCCTTTTTCCGCCTCTTTTTTATCGGTATAGAATGCTTTTCTACATTGAAACATTGACTGAAAGCGAACAGAGGGTGTACTTCCACTCCTTTCGCCAGGTGACTGATCAAATGTATTCCGAAGATTATTTGATTGATCGGTTGAAATGGATTTTAAAATATCCAGCTATCGA
>NZ_BAAGIR010000578.1:0-254 GCF_054658155.1 Alkalibacterium sp. m-11 | reverse complement strand
AGAAAACAGTGGCAGACGGTCGTCTTAAAATTGATCCGAAAGGTGCTTTCGGAGCGAGCCAAAAAGCAAGTCCAGCCCTTGCTACAAGCGGCGTATAAAAACAATCCAGATGGTTTCTATATCCATGTGTTTATGGCAAGATAAAAATACATAAGATTGCAGGGTAAAAGTACACAACTCTGCGGACGGCAAAATGCAATATAAAAAGCCATTGCAAGGCACCTGAAAATCCTCTAAAGTTAGAGTTCCTACAC
>NZ_BAAGIR010000577.1:0-254 GCF_054658155.1 Alkalibacterium sp. m-11 | reverse complement strand
AGATTCCAATAAGCCTCTTGGCGATAGCCAGGGACTTTTTGCTCGAATTTTTGATACATGGTTTCTGCTATCAGTGACGCAGAAGCGGCTGTGTTATTTAACGGAAGTCTGGGAATTTCAGATTTTGTGTAGAAAAGCAAAATAATCCAGCCAGTAAATGTCACTTTATTCCGGCAGTTTTTTTTAAGAAAATGGGTCAATTAAGCGACAGAATCTGTTTATTCCAGCACGTTTGTCAGTTTAGACCAGCGGAT
>NZ_BAAGIR010000576.1:0-254 GCF_054658155.1 Alkalibacterium sp. m-11 | reverse complement strand
ACTAAAGGCAACGACTTCACCGTCATACATAATGATGCGATGAAGAGCGATAGGTCCTCGCTTCATGTAGCGTCCAATATAACCGAGTAACCCTTTCACATGTGTTTTACTTCTCTTAGGCGCATGGTGTATTTTGCAAGACTTTTCTACACAACATTGCAGCGATAAACTACACAATTTTGCACCTGAAAGATTCTTTTAGTTATTTGTGTTTGGATAGTGCATTCTTTAGTCGAAAACTCTCTCCGGTAAAG
>NZ_BAAGIR010000575.1:0-254 GCF_054658155.1 Alkalibacterium sp. m-11 | reverse complement strand
AGCCGCTTTTACCTCTATGAAAAAGATCAGCTTCACCCGGTTGAACCGGTCGATAAAATCAGCAACAGCCAGATCAAGCGCAAGCAGTATCGGATGACAGAAGGAGGAATCAAATGAGTCAGTCAGCCTTTTCTTATTACGGATTAACCACCAATCCGTTCACAAAAGACCACCCTTATACCTTTAAAAGTACGGATTACCTGGAGATGCACGCCCGTTTAGACCAAGTGGTCTCTCAAAAGGGTATCGGTCTC
>NZ_BAAGIR010000574.1:0-255 GCF_054658155.1 Alkalibacterium sp. m-11 | reverse complement strand
AAGAAATCTTTGCGCTGATTGGCAATCTTCTCGTGCTTTTTGGCCACTTGAATGCGTGCTTTATTGCGGTTCTTACCGCCTTTTTGTTTGAGGGATAACGACCGTTGCGCTTTCTTCAGCTTCTTTTTGGACTTGTAAAGAGGTTTTGGATTTTTGTGCTTCTCAGTCTCCCCTAAATCATTGGTGGTGACCGCAAAATCCGAAATACCCAAATCAATCCCGATCTTCCGTTCAACTAATTGGGGCGTTTCGTCC
>NZ_BAAGIR010000573.1:0-255 GCF_054658155.1 Alkalibacterium sp. m-11 | reverse complement strand
TGAGGTGGACTCGATATCCGAAATACCAAGTTGTTTGAATCACATTATTTTCTTTATCATAATAATTTTTAGCCGTCCAAGTCGCATCAGATTCACTTCGCTTGTCTGGTGTTTTACGGTTTGTTGGTTGATTCGCATGCGATTCAATAATTTTTCCATCAATTGCCAAATTTTCACCTAATTCTGGAAGTTCCTTATACAGAGTTTCCAATAAAGTAGTAAATATTCCCTCCACTTTTTCGAGATGATTGGTCA
>NZ_BAAGIR010000572.1:0-255 GCF_054658155.1 Alkalibacterium sp. m-11 | reverse complement strand
TTTGTACTTACAGTTTAGAACAAATGTTGGAAAATGGAATGGATATATATTCTGCAATACCTATATTAGCTGCATATGTTGGCCATGTAAATTTGATAGATACCGAACGATATATCCATTTTACAAATACACATTACCACGATTTTATTGAGCAAGAAAAAACGCTCGGACAATTAGTACCGGAGGTGCAACATGAATCATCTTAGTTATTTTATTCAAAGATATTTTATGCATTACTTAATTGGTCAAAAGAAT
>NZ_BAAGIR010000571.1:0-255 GCF_054658155.1 Alkalibacterium sp. m-11 | reverse complement strand
AAATAGTAGGGTAAGAAATTAAAGTAGACAAAAAGGAAGAAGACCCTTAATCTAGAGATAACCACAAATCCAGAAAAGAGGTCTTCTTATGAATCAAATTATAGCAGAAATTGCCAGTATATTAAAGGATTCTGAAACATTATTAGACAGTGAAATACGATTAGATCAATACCTTCCAAAAGTCATGTGTGAGCTGGTTTCCAAAGCAATCGAGATGATTGATTTGGAATTAATTCATACTTATAAAGAAAAAGG
>NZ_BAAGIR010000570.1:0-255 GCF_054658155.1 Alkalibacterium sp. m-11 | reverse complement strand
TTGAAATTACTACTGAAATGATTGAAGAAATATTAAGTCCGAAGGACCATATAAGTCCCCACCGTCGAAAAACTTTAATAACAAACCTCCGTCAGTTTTCTGAATTTCTTCAAGTACTACAAATCCCGAGTCAGTCTGTCAATTCAAGTTATTACCAAGCAGTAGAACAAAAATTCAAACCATATATTTTTTCAAAAGAAAATCTTAAAAAACTCCTATGTGTTACTGACAAATTACCAAAAGCCAATCGAAGCA
>NZ_BAAGIR010000569.1:0-255 GCF_054658155.1 Alkalibacterium sp. m-11 | reverse complement strand
CTGTGTTAGGGTGAGCTTTGAACAGGATATGAATGTGGTCTCTATCTTCATTCCATTCGATGAGAGTGATGTTGTAGTTTGTACTCATTCTTAGAAACATATCTTTGGCGTAATCTGAAACAGGGGGAGTGATGACTTTTCTTCGATACTTTATAACTAAGACAAGGTGGTAATACATCGAGAAGACTGAATGATTGTTGTTGTCCAATTCCATTGATGTCACTTCCTTTCTGTTGGTTACCACTGAATATAGTA
>NZ_BAAGIR010000568.1:0-255 GCF_054658155.1 Alkalibacterium sp. m-11 | reverse complement strand
ACACTTTAAACTGACGCGTATATCCCTGTTTATCCACACGTGTGCTGTAGTGGGTAAAACTAAACCGCACACCGTCCAGGTCGGTATAAGCATCTTCTATTTCGTCATAAGACCAATTATCCCGGCGCTTCGGATCCTGTTTATATTTTTTCTTTTGTTCTGCGTTATACATGCCGTAAGGGATCAAAGGGATCTTTTCATAGTCATCGATGATGGATTCATAGTTTTCTTCACTGCCATATCCAGCATCTGCGA
>NZ_BAAGIR010000567.1:0-255 GCF_054658155.1 Alkalibacterium sp. m-11 | reverse complement strand
AGCCTCCTAAAACAGTCCGGAAATTTTGCCGTTTTCGTCCACATCCACATGTACCGCAGAAGGCACTTTCGGAAGACCAGGCATACGCATGATATTTCCTGTCAGGACGACGATGAATCCCGCCCCTACAGACACAGTCAAATCTCTGATGTTGACATTGAAATCTGTTGGGCGACCTAAAGCAGTCGCTGTATCTGACAAGGAGTACTGTGTTTTCGCCATACAGATCGGCAGATCCCCATACCCCAGTTTTTC
>NZ_BAAGIR010000566.1:0-255 GCF_054658155.1 Alkalibacterium sp. m-11 | reverse complement strand
CAGAAAGACAAGAAGGCCTATGCTGATTATTCAGAAGAGATTACACAGGCTCTGGAAGCGTCACATGATTTGAGAAAAGCATTTGAACAGCTGGCAAAAGATGATGCAGTTGCTTTTGAGCCTGTTCTGATGGCATACAAGCTGCCCAAAGGTAATGAAGATGAAAAAGAAAGACGCCAGAAAGAAATTCAGAAAGCTATTAGAGGCGCTGCTCAGCCACCTCTTGAGATGCTTGAAAAAAGTCACGACTTGATC
>NZ_BAAGIR010000565.1:0-255 GCF_054658155.1 Alkalibacterium sp. m-11 | reverse complement strand
TCAGGTGCTAACTAGAGGATGCTTCATTAACTGTTATTTGCTTTACATTAGATGGTTAAATGAAAGTATCTAAAAAATTTAATAAATCAGCTTTTTCTTCTGCTGTGTAGTAGTGACTACTATCATGAACGATCTTATTTGAAGCTGCCTCGATTGCCCTTCGGGTTATTTCTAGACTTGATGTTAAATATATTTGTGTTGTTTCTACTGAGCTGTGACCTAAAAAATCTCTAACATTATAAATACTAACACCTG
>NZ_BAAGIR010000564.1:0-255 GCF_054658155.1 Alkalibacterium sp. m-11 | reverse complement strand
GTATCCCTGAAATACGTGCAGGAAGAACTGAACAAGGTTCGAGATAACATCCGCACACGCGCTAATTACAATGCCAGCTACCAACTTTACAGCCATACTGCAACGATAGACTGGGAGTATTCACAGAGACGCCCGTACAAAGGCGATGTGATTGAAGGGAAACGGCGGATGTACCTGCATCTTTATTTTAGCGGTGAAAAAGCACTGGAGCACGAGAACCGTTTCAATGCGCTTCTTGATCGGCTCGAAGCAGAA
>NZ_BAAGIR010000563.1:0-255 GCF_054658155.1 Alkalibacterium sp. m-11 | reverse complement strand
ACTAGGTCGGCATCCGACTTTCCCATATTATTATGAATATGGAAACCCAAGAATTTTGATTTGCTTGGAGTAGTGATTCGGCTTTTCTCTTTGTTAACTGTTAAGCGTAATTTGTCCTCGATAAATTACGTGATATTTTCCATAACCCGTTCGCCCGCTCGTTTACTTTTAACATAGATGACGAAGTCATCTGCGTATCGAGCGAACTTGTGTCCTCTGCGTTCAAGTTCTCTGTCTAGATGATGTAAATAAACA
>NZ_BAAGIR010000562.1:0-255 GCF_054658155.1 Alkalibacterium sp. m-11 | reverse complement strand
TTTTCCTACATTTTTTATATACTCTTCTTATCCCCTATAGAATTGGAGTGGAATAGGAATGAGAAGAGATATCAGAGAAGGAGTGAAAAAACATATGATTGATGGCATAAAGCCCAATTATACTGCGCTAGCGGAACAATACGGATGTGACTATCGTACGGTTAAAGCAGCGTATGAAGAAGCGTTACAAGGTAATAAACCTAAAACAAGGAGGACATATCCGAGTAAATTAGATTCATTCAAACAAATCATAGA
>NZ_BAAGIR010000561.1:0-255 GCF_054658155.1 Alkalibacterium sp. m-11 | reverse complement strand
CTTCTACGGAGCGACCTATCTGTTTGACAAAATCGGAGAACTGCTTGGTGTTACAGCCGATCTAAAAGCTTGCTTTCCTGAAAGCTATAAGCAGATACTCTCGATTGCCTACTTCTTGATTTTGGAAGATCGCAATACGATGCTTCGTTTTCCAAAGTGGGATCGCACCCATTCCCATCCTTACGGCAGCTGTATTCCCTCGCAAAGAAGCAGCGATCTGTTTGCCTCGGTTACGGAAGAAGCTAAAAATCGTTT
>NZ_BAAGIR010000560.1:0-255 GCF_054658155.1 Alkalibacterium sp. m-11 | reverse complement strand
AGTCAATTTTCTTAAGGTCTTCCACCGTTTTCACGGTCCGTTCCAGTAATGCCTTTGCTACAGGTCTGCCTTTCAATTCTTTAGTCATAAAGTCCCTCCGTCTTTAATGATTGATAATAAACAGGTGAACAGCACGTTTCTCCCCATGCCCTGTTCACCATTGTGCCCTAAATAGATTCCGGCCACTCATTTTTTTCCAGAAAATATTCGATGGTCTGACGCAGCTGGCTGATTCGCTGTTTACCGGTTGACAGG
>NZ_BAAGIR010000559.1:0-255 GCF_054658155.1 Alkalibacterium sp. m-11 | reverse complement strand
ACGGTGTTTGGATTTGAATTTTGGAAATCCAATGGATTTATCCTGGAAGAAATTTTTGTAGGCTCGTTCCAAATTCTGCTGAGCGTTCGCCAAAGCCAGACTATCAACCGCTTTCATAAAAGGAAACGCTTCTTTGTACTGAGCGGGCGTATTGTTGAGCATTTGTTTCGTCTCTTTATAGTGGTCGATCTTGTCGCTAAGCATTTGGTTATAAATGAAGCGGGCACAACCAAAACAGTTCGCAAAATAGTTTTT
>NZ_BAAGIR010000558.1:0-255 GCF_054658155.1 Alkalibacterium sp. m-11 | reverse complement strand
TTGAAATTACTACTGAAATGATTGAAGAAATATTAAGTCCGAAGGACCATATAAGTCCCCACCGTCGAAAAACTTTAATAACAAACCTCCGTCAGTTTTCTGAATTTCTTCAAGTACTACAAATCCCTAGTCAGTCTGTCAATTCAAGTTATTACCAAGCAGTAGAACAAAAATTCAAACCATATATTTTTTCAAAAGAAAATCTTAAAAAACTCCTATGTGTTACTGACAAATTACCAAAAGCCAATCGAAGCA
>NZ_BAAGIR010000557.1:0-255 GCF_054658155.1 Alkalibacterium sp. m-11 | reverse complement strand
ACTAATAAGAAAAGGTCTTGAGAAATAACTTCAAGCTATCGCTTGACCGAAATTCATCTCCCACTTTCACTGGTGCTTCGTACCCATACGTTTAGAAGTGGGAGACTTCTTTCGGAATTACGTTAAATGGTAGTGTAAAAAGTTTTATGAAAAACACAAGAAAAATAAGAGAGAAATGATTTCTCACTATCATTAGTGGGAGTATTCGCCCTTGACAAACACATGAATGGTTTATTTGAAAAATACAAGGGCGAC
>NZ_BAAGIR010000556.1:0-255 GCF_054658155.1 Alkalibacterium sp. m-11 | reverse complement strand
ATTCTTTTGACCAATTAAGTAATGCATAAAATATCTTTGAATAAAATAACTAAGATGATTCATGTTGCACCTCCGGTACTAATTGTCCGAGCGTTTTTTCTTGCTCAATAAAATCGTGGTAATGTGTGTTTGTAAAATGGATATATCGTTCGGTATCTATCAAATTTACATGGCCAACATATGCAGCTAATATAGGTATTGCAGAATATATATCCATTCCATTTTCCAACATTTGTTCTAAACTGTAAGTACAAA
>NZ_BAAGIR010000555.1:0-255 GCF_054658155.1 Alkalibacterium sp. m-11 | reverse complement strand
TTGAACGGAAGATCGGGATTGATTTGGGTATTTCGGATTTTGCGGTCACCACCAATGATTTAGGGGAGACTGAGAAGCACAAAAATCCAAAACCTCTTTACAAGTCCGAAAAGAAGCTGAAGAAAGCACAACGGTCGTTATCCCTCAAACAAAAAGGCGGTAAGAACCGCAATAAAGCACGCATTCAAGTGGCCAAAAAGCACGAGAAGATTGCCAATCAGCGCAAAGATTTCTTGCACAAACTATCCAAAAAGA
>NZ_BAAGIR010000554.1:0-255 GCF_054658155.1 Alkalibacterium sp. m-11 | reverse complement strand
ACACTCCTCACGGATTGGGTAACGTCCAGGGCGAGACAAATAAGGCCGACAACATAGCGTTTATGGGGAATGACATAATCCGGAAGGATCCGTGACAGACAAGAACAGTTAGCGCAACGTACGCGAGAGATCTGTAATGTAAATGAGTAGGTGTGATTAAGGTATACTTCTCTTGAACATACATCATAAAAGACGATGGCTGTATGATTACATTTGGGGCAGCTGGGATGCATAGATAAGAAATCATTGAAGAAA
>NZ_BAAGIR010000553.1:0-255 GCF_054658155.1 Alkalibacterium sp. m-11 | reverse complement strand
TGTTCTATCCCCAGTTGTTTTAATTTTCTATATCGAGTGGATACTTTCTTCCATCTCTTCCAAATCAATTGTCTTAGCCGATGATTCAACCACGATTTAATTTCAATCATAAAAGATTTCATAAATCAGATTCTATAGTAATTAATCCATCCTACCGTTACACGGTTGATGTCCTTCACTATATCCTTGAAAGAGCCTGGTCGATTGCGACGAGTTAATTTTCTGAGTTTATTCCGGAATTTTTGTTTCGCCGAC
>NZ_BAAGIR010000552.1:0-255 GCF_054658155.1 Alkalibacterium sp. m-11 | reverse complement strand
AAATTAAAACAACTGGGGATAGAACACGATGATGCACTCAAAATGGCTGGTAGCCGAAAGGCTTACTGGAGGCTCTCGCGAAGTAAAACTTTACATCGTGCCATAACAAATAAGAAGCTCGAACAGTGGAAATTAAAAGATTTAATACTACTGTATGAACGTTAGAGATATTCAAGTTATTGAACCGCCGTATACGAGAACCGTACGTACGGTGGTGTGAGAGGTCGACTAGTCAATTAATGACTAGTCTCCTAC
>NZ_BAAGIR010000551.1:0-255 GCF_054658155.1 Alkalibacterium sp. m-11 | reverse complement strand
CTATCATTTCTACTTGGCAAACAACGGATACGAAATACTTTCCCGTAGGGGTTCTACTTATAATCGCACGCTGAATAGTCCCTGTAACCTCTTTGCTTTTAGCAAAGCGCACCCAGTCCAATTTGGGTAGTTTAATTTTGTTTCCTGAGACACGAATATTCTTATTTGTCTGCTTGGTCGTATACGATTGACGATGATGCTTTTTACTTTTAAACCGAGGATAGTCTTTTTTCTTCTGAAAAAAACCATCAAAAG
>NZ_BAAGIR010000550.1:0-255 GCF_054658155.1 Alkalibacterium sp. m-11 | reverse complement strand
CCTGTCAACCGGTAAACAGCGAATCAGCCAGCTGCGTCAGACCATCGAATATTTTCTGGAAAAAAATGAGTGGCCGGAATCTATTTAGGGCACAATGGTGAACAGGGCATGGGGAGAAACGTGCTGTCCACCTGTTTATTATCAATCATTAAAGACGGAGGGACTTTATGACTAAAGAATTGAAAGGCAGACCTGTAGCAAAGGCATTACTGGAACGGACCGTGAAAACGGTGGAAGACCTTAAGAAAATTGACT
>NZ_BAAGIR010000549.1:0-255 GCF_054658155.1 Alkalibacterium sp. m-11 | reverse complement strand
AAACAGCTTGGTTAAGCTGTTTCTAGCCTGATTTCTTATGGATAAGGTGTCCATTTATTTAATAGTGAATACTCATATCCAGTTGAGTGGCTTTCTTGAATTCTGATAATCGCATATGGGTCGTCAATCCAGACATATCTAAACTGTCCATCAACTTTAGATACGTATCTGAAATAGTGGTTGGCGTAAGGCTAATCAACGGATAGTGTCCTTGTGCTAAAACGATTGGGTCACGGAGTGCCCGACTGAGTGCTT
>NZ_BAAGIR010000548.1:0-255 GCF_054658155.1 Alkalibacterium sp. m-11 | reverse complement strand
TCTAATTACTCAGCGGTCCTGTTATTGTAAATCCTGTTTCGTTAAACGCGGAGTAACGGATGTAATTCTGGACAATATAGAAGAACTGCAGTTTCTCTTTCCTGAGACCACTCTGACGACGGCTAAAGTAAACGAGTGGTGCGGGGATGCGGTTCATTTCAGACGGATGAGAAAGGTGTTGAAAGAGCACTATACAGCGACAGGAGCCACTTCCGGGAGAGTATATGAGCAGACAGTGCCCCGGCGCTGATGAAG
>NZ_BAAGIR010000547.1:0-255 GCF_054658155.1 Alkalibacterium sp. m-11 | reverse complement strand
GCAAAGAATAAAATCATCTTATCCCAAAGAGTGTCTGAAAAACGCAATACTGAATTAGCAATCAGGGCCATTCACGATGTGCTCGACCACTATATAGCTAGCGAAATCCCTGAGGATTTAAACCTCACCGTTGACGGAAACCCCATTTACAAACTGGCACAACATTTCCTGGCCCAACACGGCCTGAACTTCGATATCACTCAAGTCATTGGTTTAACCAACGAGGACGAAGTATCTAGACAATATAGGCCCCTT
>NZ_BAAGIR010000546.1:0-255 GCF_054658155.1 Alkalibacterium sp. m-11 | reverse complement strand
TGGAAAATCTTTATTACAAGTGCAACACTCTTTCGAGTGACTTAAAAGCTGAAAACATAAGCACCTCTGTGTTTAGTTCAACGATGATTCAATTAATGAATGGCGACATTTCAATGGCTGAGATTCGAACAATGAATAGCGTTGAGCTAGCTGCTTTACTTCAAAAGTTTGGGCGAGGACGCTTTAAAGATCCTGTCAAATTAGCTAAAGTCATTAGAAAATCTGTCTCAGACTCTTATCGCTTAGGCAAACTAG
>NZ_BAAGIR010000545.1:0-255 GCF_054658155.1 Alkalibacterium sp. m-11 | reverse complement strand
TTGTCTCGGAAAAAGTTTTTATAGGCTCTTTCCAGATTCTGTTGGGCATTCGCTAATGCTAGACTATCCACTTCTTTCAAAAACGGACATTCTTTTTTGTATTGCGCCGGTGTATTGTGGAGCATTTATTTTGTTTCTTTGTAGTGGTTGATTTTGTCGCTGAGCATTTGGTTGTAGATGAAGCGGGCGCAGCCAAAACAATTCGCAAAATATTCTTTTTGCTGTTCGGTTGGGTATAATCTGTACTTGTATGCT
>NZ_BAAGIR010000544.1:0-255 GCF_054658155.1 Alkalibacterium sp. m-11 | reverse complement strand
GCTGGTTCGCTTATCCTAAAACCATCAAACAAGTGGTCACTGATTATCCGCTTCAAGTCATCTGCATGCTTAAACCTACGCGTACAACGTACGGATACAATGGACAAAAGTATAACCTGAAAGACCTTTACAGAGTGCTCAAGAAAAAGCGTGGCCGTGCGAAAATTAAAGCATCTGTCGTTGTCAGCTTAGGATTGAACGATAATAATGAAGACATCCAGGCTAAGATAATATTTGTTCGGGACAATCGCAGAG
>NZ_BAAGIR010000543.1:0-255 GCF_054658155.1 Alkalibacterium sp. m-11 | reverse complement strand
GTATCCCTGAAATACGTGCAGGAAGAACTGAACAAGGTTCGAGATAACATCCGCACACGCGCTAATTACAATGCCAGCTACCAACTTTACAGCCATACTGCAACGATAGACTGGGAGTATTCACAGAAACGCCCGTACAAAGGCGATGTGATTGAAGGGAAACGGCGGATGTACCTGCATCTTTATTTTAGCGGTGAAAAAGCACTGGAGCACGAGAACCGTTTCAATGCGCTTCTTGATCGGCTCGAAGCAGAA
>NZ_BAAGIR010000542.1:0-255 GCF_054658155.1 Alkalibacterium sp. m-11 | reverse complement strand
CTTCTACGGAGCGACCTATCTGTTTGACAAAATCGGAGAACTGCTTGGTGTTACAGCCGATCTAAAAGCTTGCTTTCCTGAAAGCTATAAGCAGATACTCTCGATTGCCTACTTCTTGATTTTGGAAAATCGCAATACGATGCTTCGTTTTCCAAAGTGGGATCGCACCCATTCCCATCCTTACGGCAGCTGTATTCCCTCGCAAAGAAGCAGCGATCTGTTTGCCTCGGTTACGGAAGAAGCTAAAAATCGTTT
>NZ_BAAGIR010000541.1:0-255 GCF_054658155.1 Alkalibacterium sp. m-11 | reverse complement strand
AATCATAAACTGGCAAAAAGCATTGGTGATGCAGGATGGTATGAATTCATCCGCCAATTAGAATATAAATCCAAGCAAAAAGGACGGACACTTATCAAAGCAGACCGGTTCTATCCGTCTAGTCAGGCTTGTTCGAGTTGCGGACACCGAGACGGCAAGAAGCCGCTCAATATCCGGGAGTGGGACTGCCCGACATGCGGGGAATACCTTGACAGAGATATCAATGCCAGCAAAAACCTCTTGGCATTGGCCAAG
>NZ_BAAGIR010000540.1:0-255 GCF_054658155.1 Alkalibacterium sp. m-11 | reverse complement strand
GGGATGATAGCTCGGCAGGGATGAGGGTTCGCTTTGGCGAACTCGAAAGCCCTGTGATATATTCGAATATTTTTTGAGTATGTTCGGTATGTTTTCATACACGTATAGAGTATAATGGATACATGGATAATTACCGTAGAACTAAAACAACCGTCAGCCTCATCAACTATCATTTTGTGTTTTGTCCTCGGTACAGACGAAAGATTTTCTTGAATCCCTCTCTCGAAGAACGGTTCAAGAAATTAGTTCAAGACA
>NZ_BAAGIR010000539.1:0-255 GCF_054658155.1 Alkalibacterium sp. m-11 | reverse complement strand
CTAGTTTGCCTAAGCGATAAGAGTCTGAGACAGATTTTCTAATGACTTTAGCTAATTTGACAGGATCTTTAAAGCGTCCTCGCCCAAACTTTTGAAGTAAAGCAGCTAGCTCAACGCTATTCATTGTCCGAATCTCAGCCATTGAAATGTCGCCATTCATTAATTGAATCATCGTTGAACTAAACACAGAGGTGCTTATGTTTTCAGCTTTTAAGTCACTCGAAAGAGTGTTGCACTTGTAATAAAGATTTTCCA
>NZ_BAAGIR010000538.1:0-255 GCF_054658155.1 Alkalibacterium sp. m-11 | reverse complement strand
TGAAACATCCGAAATCTGTTTAGCCAGCTTTCGATTCTTCTTCATGCCTTGAATATTCAAATCTTCAATACAAATGATATCGTGGTTTTTGATGATCAGCGTACTGAGTTTATTCAAGAAATCTTCGCGTTGGTTGGCTACTTTTTCGTAAAGGTTAGCGACTTTAAGCCGCTGCTTTTGATAGTTTTTGGCATTAGTTAATTCTTTTCCGTCTTTCTTTGCTTGTTCATAGCGACGAGACAGTTTGCGTTGTTC
>NZ_BAAGIR010000537.1:0-255 GCF_054658155.1 Alkalibacterium sp. m-11 | reverse complement strand
TGATTGACCCAATTATAGACCCCTATTTCTCAGAATATAGTTACGGCTTTCGTAAAGGTCGCAACGCTCACCAAGCAATTGAGCGAGTGATTGGTTATTATGAAGAAGGTTATAAGATAGTAGTAGACTGCGATTTGAAGAATTACTTTGATACAATCAACCATCAAGTACTAAGAAATAACCTCGAATACTATATTCAAGATAAAATAGTGTTGAGAAATATTTGGAACTTTTTAAAATCTGGCATCATGGACC
>NZ_BAAGIR010000536.1:0-255 GCF_054658155.1 Alkalibacterium sp. m-11 | reverse complement strand
CGTGGGGAACTGAAACATCTAAGTACCTGCAGGAAGAGAAAGCAAACGCGATTCCCCGAGTAGTGGCGAGCGAAACGGGAAGAGGCCAAACCAGAATGCTTGCATTCTGGGGTTGTAGGACCGGCGACATGGACAAGAGACGATAGCAGAAGCAGCTGGAAAGCTGTGCGAGACAGGGTGACAGCCCCGTATGCGACATCGAACCTTGCCTAGCTGGGATCCTGAGTACGGCGGAACACGAGAAATTCTGTCGGA
>NZ_BAAGIR010000535.1:0-255 GCF_054658155.1 Alkalibacterium sp. m-11 | reverse complement strand
CGCTACTCGGGGAATCGCGTTTGCTTTCTCTTCCTGCAGGTACTTAGATGTTTCAGTTCCCCACGTCTACCTTGTCTATAGCTATGTATTCACTATAAACATATCACTTGATGAAAAGTGATGGGTTTCCCCATTCGGAAATCTCTGGATCAATGCTTACTTACAGCTCCCCAGAGCATATCGGTGTTCGTCCCGTCCTTCATCGGCTCCTAGTGCCAAGGCATCCACCGTGCGCCCTTATTCACTTAACCTGGT
>NZ_BAAGIR010000534.1:0-255 GCF_054658155.1 Alkalibacterium sp. m-11 | reverse complement strand
ATCAATCATGATCGGCATTGAAATGTAGCGGAAGTCGAAAGAGTAGTTTTGGTTGTTCCAAACACAATGAGGCTTTTTAAGCAGAGGCACTGTTTCAAACTTCTTTTTCTTCCCTTTCTTAAACACATTTTTTGCATCCAAGGTAGCTTGTGCTTTTACAGCACTGGGCAAATAGGCCTCAATATCTTTGCTTGTTTTACGGGTAGGTTTTCTTTCTTCCACCATTTCCACTACAAGGGAGTTGATGGTCGAGAT
>NZ_BAAGIR010000533.1:0-255 GCF_054658155.1 Alkalibacterium sp. m-11 | reverse complement strand
GCTTGGTTGAAAGTTGAAATCAAATTCTTCAAGTGATGTCCGTTTGGGAAAGTGTGCGCGCTGGATGACACGTTCCACAGTCTGATTCGTTTGAAAGTCTAATTCTTGATTAGTTAATTCTAGAAGAACTTCTGTTAAAGAAAGCTCATCCCGATTGGCAATTTCAACATAGTTTGGCACATATTCTCTCATATGTTTTAAATTCAAGGCCTCTAGATTATTTAATAGCTTTTGATAGTTACTGCTCATTCGAAG
>NZ_BAAGIR010000532.1:0-255 GCF_054658155.1 Alkalibacterium sp. m-11 | reverse complement strand
CCATCAAAAGCCACTAAGGGATGATAACCCGTTGTTCCGTAGTGAGTATTGAAATCAGTCTGTTCTTGTTTTCCGAAGGTGTCTGAGTGAGTAGAATCCACGTCAATGATCATATGCTGTGTATTTTGTTGGCCGATATAGATAGTGGTCAATGCCTTGGCAATTGATTGAAGTTGAACGATATTCTCCTCCGACAGTTGATGAATAAAACGAGAAACCATCGACTGTGAACCTAAGGTCGTTTTATTTAGCCCC
>NZ_BAAGIR010000531.1:0-255 GCF_054658155.1 Alkalibacterium sp. m-11 | reverse complement strand
ATTTCGGCACAGGTTTCATCAAAACCTTCGTAACGAAAGTGGAGCAATGGCTCCATCACCGTATCAGGCAACTCATTTTAAAAAGATGGAAAAATCCACGTACTAAGATTAGCAGATTAATGCGTTTGGGTCTAGATATGGACAGTGCTAAACGCATTGGTTACTCCAGAAAGAAATACTGGAGACTGTCAAAAACACCTGAAGTTCATTGGGTGCTTACAACGAAAAGACTCTACCGGTGGAACGTAGTTTCAC
>NZ_BAAGIR010000530.1:0-255 GCF_054658155.1 Alkalibacterium sp. m-11 | reverse complement strand
TTATTTCGATACAATTAATCATCAAAAATTACGAAATTATCTGGAATACTATATACAAGACAAAATCGTTCTAAAATTAATTTGGAACTTCCTCAAATCGGGTATTTTAGACCAAGACTTTTATGTTGAAACAGATATGGGGACACCACAAGGTGGTCCATTATCTCCTCTATTAGCCAATGTTTATCTCCATCATTTAGATAGAGAACTGGAAAGAAGAAAACATAAATTTGCTCGTTATGCCGACGACTTCGT
>NZ_BAAGIR010000529.1:0-255 GCF_054658155.1 Alkalibacterium sp. m-11 | reverse complement strand
TTTGAACGGTGTTTGGATTTGAATTTTGGAAATCCAATGGATTTATCCCGGAAGAAATTTTTGTAGGCTCGTTCCAAATTCTGCTGAGCGTTCGCCAAAGCCAGACTATCAACCGCTTTCATAAAAGGAAACTCTTCTTTGTACTGAGCGGGCGTATTGTTGAGCATTTGTTTCGTCTCTTTATAGTGGTCGATCTTGTCGCTAAGCATTTGGTTATAAATGAAGCGGGCACAACCAAAACAGTTCGCAAAATAG
>NZ_BAAGIR010000528.1:0-255 GCF_054658155.1 Alkalibacterium sp. m-11 | reverse complement strand
GCAGTGAAGAAAACTATGAATCCATCATCGATGACTATGAAAAGATCCCTTTGATCCCTTACGGCATGTATAACGCAGAACAAAAGAAAAAATATAAACAAGATCCGAAACGCCGGGATAATTGGTCATATGACGAAATAGAAGATGCTTATACCGACCTGGACGGTGTGCGGTTTAGTTTTACCCACTACAGCACACGTGTGGATAAACAGGGATATACGCGTCAGTTTAAAGTGTACACAGCAGACAAGGAAC
>NZ_BAAGIR010000527.1:0-255 GCF_054658155.1 Alkalibacterium sp. m-11 | reverse complement strand
CGTTATACATGCCGTAAGGGATCAAAGGGATCTTTTCATAGTCATCGATGATGGATTCATAGTTTTCTTCACTGCCATATCCAGCATCTGCGACAATATATTTGAATAAGTCCAGTGTAGAAATGGCTGATAAAAATGGAAGTAGCGTTCGCGTATCCGTAGGATTTGAAAAGATATCGTAGTCAATGACGTATTGATTACTAGAAGCAACTTGAAGATTATAGCCAGGTTTCAATTCACGGTTTTTCATGGGAT
>NZ_BAAGIR010000526.1:0-255 GCF_054658155.1 Alkalibacterium sp. m-11 | reverse complement strand
TTCTCTTCGGACTTTCTTTCTGTTTTCCATTAAAATGAGACATCCTGATCTTCCATAAATCCATTGGATTCAAAAGACGACGGAACTCTCTCTTCCTGCTGTATGGCTGTTTCAATTAATTGCTTGGCCTGTGAATAGGAAAACAAATACGCTTCCTCGCTGGAAATTTTATACGCCTGAACGAGTTGTTGGATATAAAGTTTCAATGTGGGAGAACACGTTTGTTCAAAATAACAGGTTTCGATCTCTTGCCAT
>NZ_BAAGIR010000525.1:0-255 GCF_054658155.1 Alkalibacterium sp. m-11 | reverse complement strand
ATTGGATTTCCAAAATTCAAATCCAAACACCGTTCAAAAGCGAGTTATACCACCAACAATCAAGGGGGAAATATCCGAATTGAAGATGGTAAGATCAAACTGCCTAAAATCGGATGTGTAAAGCTTGTCCAGCATCGTACTTTTCAAGGCAAGATTAAATCATGTACGATATCAATGAATAAATCGGGAAAATATTTTATATCCATTCTTGTGGAATCAGCGGACGAAACGCCCCAATTAGTTGAACGGAAGATC
>NZ_BAAGIR010000524.1:0-255 GCF_054658155.1 Alkalibacterium sp. m-11 | reverse complement strand
TCAACGAGACTCAAAATAGTCGCAACGGCATGAGCACCTTCAAAAGATTTCGAGAATAGCCAGTTCTTTCTGCCCATAACGAGTGACTTGATGCCACGTTCGGCTAGATTGTTGGACAGCACGAGACGGCCGTCCTTCAGAACGTTCATCATCCGCTCTTTCTGATTCAGCGCATAGTTGATCGCTGTGCCAAGTTTGCCATACGCAGTTAGAGATTCACACCAGTCAAAAAAGGCTTCAAGCTTCGGCTTCACT
>NZ_BAAGIR010000523.1:0-255 GCF_054658155.1 Alkalibacterium sp. m-11 | reverse complement strand
ATGGCTTTCGAAAAGGTCGAAACGCCCATCAAGCAATTGAACAAGTACAACAATATTATGAGGAAGGTTATCGTATTGCGGTAGATTGTGATTTAAAGAATTATTTCGATACAATTAATCATCAAAAATTACGAAATTATCTGGAATACTATATACAAGACAAAATCGTTCTAAAATTAATTTGGAACTTCCTCAAATCGGGTATTTTAGACCAAGACTTTTATGTTGAAACAGATATGGGGACACCACAAGGTG
>NZ_BAAGIR010000522.1:0-255 GCF_054658155.1 Alkalibacterium sp. m-11 | reverse complement strand
AAGCAGAAGAAGCTATTAATCTTCTTACATCTTTTTCGCTGAGTCATACGACCATTCATACTATCACTCAAAAAGTCGGTGAAACCATTCAAGAATGGACAGAAACAGCACCTCTTCAAGACGAGACGTCTCAGAAAGATAAGAAAAAAACGCCTGTCTTATTTATTGAAGGTGACGGGTTAATGCTTACAAAAGGCAAGGAGAAAAAACGTCCTGAGATTCATCGTGTTCAGTTTCATGAAGGGGTAGAGTATA
>NZ_BAAGIR010000521.1:0-255 GCF_054658155.1 Alkalibacterium sp. m-11 | reverse complement strand
AATCTGACAGAAAGAAAGAGAGAAAAGGCGACAGCATTGGAGTTCACGCTCCCCTGTCTTCTTTTCTCTCTCACCAATACATAATGAATTATACCTTACTCTCCCCAAATAATAAAGACTTTCTTCTAGCCTTGTCGCACTTAGGCAGTACCCGTTTTTATCAAGGTCTTCAAACGGCCTACGACCGTTTCTTCAATGATTTCTTATCTATGCATCCCAGCTGCCCCAAATGTAATCATACAGCCATCGTCTTTT
>NZ_BAAGIR010000520.1:0-255 GCF_054658155.1 Alkalibacterium sp. m-11 | reverse complement strand
ATCCAGAGTTGAAACTGATTAACGTTGAAACCATTGTAGAAAACCCGCGGGTTATTCATCGTTTTTCTAAAGTCTGGACAGAAGAAAAGAATGATAAATTAGACGCCCAAATCATTGCTGAGTTTTTAACAACTGGAAAGCATACGAAAACTCAACCACGAGAAGAAAAATTCGTTGCTCTCCTACGTTTTACTCGTACACGCTATCAGTTGATTCGTCAGATGACCGAAGCCCAGCAGCACTACGTGGAAAATC
>NZ_BAAGIR010000519.1:0-255 GCF_054658155.1 Alkalibacterium sp. m-11 | reverse complement strand
TATTTTGATCGGTATAAGGAGCGTGTCTAATGGAAGAGCAGGAAATATGGCAAGAGATCGAAACCTGTTATTTTGAACAAACGTATTCTCCCACATTGAAACTTTATATCCAACAACTCGTTCAGGCTTATAAAATTTCCAGCGAGGAAGCGTATTTGTTTTCCTATTCACAGACCAAGCAATTAATTTAAACAGCCATACAGCAGGAAGAGAGAGTTCCGTCGTCTTTTGAATCCAATGGATTTATGGAAGATC
>NZ_BAAGIR010000518.1:0-255 GCF_054658155.1 Alkalibacterium sp. m-11 | reverse complement strand
CAACGAATTAAGCGTGGTTTTTCGGATTCTTTTCCAGGGATATGCGTGTGCTTACACACTTTACACAGTCTCTGGCCAGTTTTTTTACTGTTTATGTAAAGATACTGGTGAGGCGCATGGCAGCGCGGACACTGTTCTTTTTCGGAGAGTTGTTTCGCTCTCGTTCTTCCTCTAATCGGTTTGATTGGAGATCCAAGTTCTTCTGAATAAGTGAGAATGAGTCGGTAATCTAAATCATGCACCTTTTTGATCACC
>NZ_BAAGIR010000517.1:0-255 GCF_054658155.1 Alkalibacterium sp. m-11 | reverse complement strand
TGTACTTGTTCAATTGCTTGATGGGCGTTTCGACCTTTTCGAAAGCCATAACTATAGTCAGAAAAGTGGGGGTCAATAATGGGGGCTATAACTTGTAGAATAGCCTGTTGGACAACTCTGTCTCTTACACAGGGAATACCTAGAAGTCGCTTCCCTCCATTTGCCTTTGGAATTTCCACTCGCCTAACCGGTTGAGGCATATATGTGCCTTCCTTTAGTTTTCGAATGATATGTGAACCAAATTCTGCCATGTGT
>NZ_BAAGIR010000516.1:0-255 GCF_054658155.1 Alkalibacterium sp. m-11 | reverse complement strand
ACTCATTTGATTCCTCCTTCTGTCATCCGATACTGCTTGCGCTTGATCTGGCTGTTGCTGATTTTATCGACCGGTTCAACCGGGTGAAGCTGATCTTTTTCATAGAGGTAAAAGCGGCTCAGATCTGCCGTGTATTTGAGGGTCACTCGCTGACCAATGTACGCATAACCGACTTCGATTTCTTTTCCCTTCAGTTTGACAATCCCGGTTTTATCCACCCTGTATTCCTTCGTATGCAAGAAAGCCTGCTCGATG
>NZ_BAAGIR010000515.1:0-255 GCF_054658155.1 Alkalibacterium sp. m-11 | reverse complement strand
TTTACCTCTGCTGGAAAGCAGACGACTGTAGTAAGGTGGCAGTAGTCTATATAAGAGAGGAAGACAAAGAAATGAATGAAAAACAGCGTGAAGAAGTGGCATTAGCGAAGTTTCAAGTGATTGCGCCAATCTTAAACAAGGATTTTCCTGATGCCAGCCAACAAGCGTACTACGAACGCCTTAGTCAAGAGCCCTTAAAACGAGTCGATGGAAGTGAGTGGCGAGTAAAGCCTGGTGGTATTCGTGACTGGGTCT
>NZ_BAAGIR010000514.1:0-255 GCF_054658155.1 Alkalibacterium sp. m-11 | reverse complement strand
CCAACTAGGCATTGACTTAATCCATGCACGTGTACGTTCAGGTGCATCAAAAGCAAAAATCGAACGGACCTTTCGTACCTTAAAGGATGACTGGATGCCGGCCATCGACTATAAAGAATTTGAGTCCTTGACCGCTTTCAACGACTCCCTCACTGACTATATCAGGCAGAAGAACATAAAAGACCACCGGTCTTTAGGCCAGAGTCCCTGGCAGCGGTTTAGAGAAGACCAGATGCATATTCGTCGAAAGAGTGA
>NZ_BAAGIR010000513.1:0-255 GCF_054658155.1 Alkalibacterium sp. m-11 | reverse complement strand
GCAAGGCTTCAATCGCCGCTTCTGTATCTCTGTGAGCAGAAATGTGATCAGACAGGATAATCTTATTCACAGCGTCAAAAAAGAAAAGCAGGTAGTGCCATTTTCCGCCGATACGGATATAGGTTTCATCTCCACAAAATTGATCAGATAACTGGTAAGGATAATTCTCCGTAAACGGCTTAACCCATAAGGAGATCACTTCAGCCCAATTTAAAATGGTTTGATGAGATACCTTGACTTGATGAACATCATATA
>NZ_BAAGIR010000512.1:0-255 GCF_054658155.1 Alkalibacterium sp. m-11 | reverse complement strand
AAATGGCATGAGGTAGGGCTGCAGGCGTTAATGGGTCACCTTCCATTGGAAGAGTATCCGGTATTTTTACAGAGCTATAAAGAAAGCTATGGGTATGCCTTCATGCAAGTTCTCACAGCACGCTGATCCATCATCGATTCTTTTTCTCATTTCACCGACTTTTCCCTCTGCTGGAAAGCAGACGACTGTAGTAAGGTGGCAGTAGTCTATATAAGAGAGGAAGACAAAGAAATGAATGAAAAACAGCGTGAAGAA
>NZ_BAAGIR010000511.1:0-255 GCF_054658155.1 Alkalibacterium sp. m-11 | reverse complement strand
CATAACGATCGATGGCCTTCTTCCAAGTGAAGGAGTAAATATTGGCATCAGCTTGAAGTTTCGTGCCGTCAATAAACAAAGCCTCCTCATGAAGCAGGCCATTCTCTTGGAGTAGTGAAGTGAACAGGACGAAAGCATATTTGATCAGGCGCTTGGCATGTTCACTAGAACGAAAATTATTGATTGTTTTATAGGTAACGGATGTGTCGCCAGTCAGCCATTTCATTGGAATGGACTCGTCATTCATGCGTTCAA
>NZ_BAAGIR010000510.1:0-255 GCF_054658155.1 Alkalibacterium sp. m-11 | reverse complement strand
ATAGCCTACGGCATTTGGATCAACAGTTGGTCAACCCAAACTTAAAAAAAGTGATTGATATTGAGTCCATTAGCTATTCTCAATTATCCCGTGCCCTGCGAAAGATGGAACCCTCTGTATTGATGGATATTTTCACGCAATTACTTTCACTGGTTCATGAAAAAACAGTGGTGCAATCAAACGAAAGAGTGTTTCTAATTGATTCGTCCACTTTTTCACTGAATAAAACACGGTATCCCTGGGGCACGTTTCGCC
>NZ_BAAGIR010000509.1:0-255 GCF_054658155.1 Alkalibacterium sp. m-11 | reverse complement strand
AGGCCTCTAAGGACGCATACCGTAATTTATCCAGCAGACTGGCAGTGCCAATAAGTAAGACCACTGTGTTTGAGACCGTATCTCGTTGAAAATTCAATAAAAGAAGCAGTTCTTCAAAGATGTCCATTGACAAAAATTGGGCTTCATCCAGGACAATGACTGGTGTGATACGCTGACTCTCTAATTGGCGAATGCGTTCCTGGATGTTGCGAAAATTGACGACCTTTTTGTGGCTCGGTTCCAGTCCCAGTTCAA
>NZ_BAAGIR010000508.1:0-255 GCF_054658155.1 Alkalibacterium sp. m-11 | reverse complement strand
TAATCCCTGATTCATGAGACACTTCCAGGTGCGCTTGAACATGAACGGCTGTATTCTTTTTAATGCGGGAAACGAAAAAGTAGCCTTCCCAGGTCATTTGATCAAACTGAGCGAAATCCAGATACCCGCGATCAAAAACATAGGTCGCCCGTTTCTCATTGATAAAGACGTTCAAGTGATCATGGTCGTGTTCAGATGCATGGGACAGTTCGAATTGTTCAGGGTGCACCCATCCTTCTTTCATATGACAGACCT
>NZ_BAAGIR010000507.1:0-255 GCF_054658155.1 Alkalibacterium sp. m-11 | reverse complement strand
TAATGACTGCAGCGTGACCAAACCAGCTATCAAAGAGAATCGTGTTTGCTTTTAAACGGTTTAAAGGTAGCGCATTAAGTAAATCAAACATGGTTTCTGTTGCTTTCTTTTGAGCTTCTTGACGGCGCTTATATCCAACGGTCCGTTTGTCTACTCGCTCATCTGCTTCACTTAAGCGATTGGCTTTCTTTTTGGAGCTGAGAAAAGATTTTGCCAACGGAATAAAGGTGAGACCATCACTCCAACCTAGAGTAA
>NZ_BAAGIR010000506.1:0-255 GCF_054658155.1 Alkalibacterium sp. m-11 | reverse complement strand
GATTTTCCACGTAGTGCTGCTGGGCTTCGGTCATCTGACGAATCAACTGATAGCGTGTACGAGTAAAACGTAGGAGAGCAACGAATTTTTCTTCTCGTGGTTGAGTTTTCGTATGCTTTCCAGTTGTCAAAAACTCAGCAATGATTTGGGCGTCTAATTTATCATTCTTTTCTTCTGTCCAGACTTTAGAAAAACGATGAATAACCCGCGGGTTTTCTACAATGGTTTCAACGTTAATCAGTTTCAACTCTGGAT
>NZ_BAAGIR010000505.1:0-255 GCF_054658155.1 Alkalibacterium sp. m-11 | reverse complement strand
ATTTACTGTATTTGAAGAAGGTCTCGATCTGCCAGCGTTTTCCATATAAACGAATGATTTCCTCATCTGGCAAGTCAACGTCAGTTGACAGAAGAGCTAGCCAGTTTTTCTTGCCTCTGCGATTGTCACGAACAAATATTATCTTAGCCTGGATGTCTTCATTATTATCGTTCAATCCTAAGCTGACAACGACAGATGCTTTAATTTTCGCACGGCCACGCTTTTTCTTGAGCACTCTGTAGAGATCTTTCAGGT
>NZ_BAAGIR010000504.1:0-255 GCF_054658155.1 Alkalibacterium sp. m-11 | reverse complement strand
AGACACCTCTCTTTGGTAAAATGTAGTTACCAACAAACATTCCAAAGGAGAGATGTCTTATGGCTAATATTTTACCAAAAAAATCAGAAAAAAACGAGTTCTATTCGAGCATTGATCGATTTCTTAAGGAATTTAAAATAGGCACCTTGTTACACCAATCAAATATAAAAAAAGAAGATGGTATCAGTACGAATGCTATCGTTACTTTTTTATTCACAGTCGCTTTCCATGGCGGAAAAAGTGTGAATCAGTTGT
>NZ_BAAGIR010000503.1:0-255 GCF_054658155.1 Alkalibacterium sp. m-11 | reverse complement strand
ATCACTGTACGGGTATTCAGCAAGATGAAGCGAGACAATACGTGGAGGCAAAACTCAAGAGTGCCGAAGGCAGTCTTCGTATCTTTGATGAGAACGCACTCACGTCCTTAATCAGCCATGCCCAAGGTAGTTTAAGGCGGTTGGATCTTTTAACAACAAAGGTTTTAGAAATAGGTGTAAAACAGCAACAGGTTCAAATCACCCTGTCTTTAATTGAATCGGCAACGGCCGAAATCTTATTTTGATCGGTATAAG
>NZ_BAAGIR010000502.1:0-255 GCF_054658155.1 Alkalibacterium sp. m-11 | reverse complement strand
CGATACCCTTTTGAGAGACCACTTGGTCTAAACGGGCGTGCATCTCCAGGTAATCCGTACTTTTAAAGGTATAAGGGTGGTCTTTTGTGAACGGATTGGTGGTTAATCCGTAATAAGAAAATGCTGAATGACTCATTTGATTCCTCCTTCTGTCATCCGATACTGCTTGCGCTTGATCTG
The DNA here is from genome assembly GCF_054658155.1 of Alkalibacterium sp. m-11. Taxonomy (NCBI): domain Bacteria; kingdom Bacillati; phylum Bacillota; class Bacilli; order Lactobacillales; family Carnobacteriaceae; genus Alkalibacterium; species Alkalibacterium sp. m-11. The sequence goes on along the minus strand of NZ_BAAGIR010000502.1, from coordinate 75 downwards.
GCTGTTGCTGATTTTATCGACCGGTTCAACCGGGTGAAGCTGATCTTTTTCATAGAGGTAAAAGCGGCTCAGATC
>NZ_BAAGIR010000501.1:0-255 GCF_054658155.1 Alkalibacterium sp. m-11 | reverse complement strand
TGTTGCGAAAATTGACGACCTTTTTGTGGCTCGGTTCCAGTCCCAGTTCAATGGCTAATTCCTGATAAAAATCACGACTGGATAACCGTGTCTCCTTGATTTCACAACAGGTATACAGATTCGTATTCAAGCCGTTAAGAAAGTGATGAACGATACGGCTTTTCCCTACGCCAGAGGCTCCTGTATAGAGACCGATACCCTTTTGAGAGACCACTTGGTCTAAACGGGCGTGCATCTCCAGGTAATCCGTACTTT
>NZ_BAAGIR010000500.1:0-255 GCF_054658155.1 Alkalibacterium sp. m-11 | reverse complement strand
GACTGGCAGTGCCAATAAGTAAGACCACTGTGTTTGAGACCGTATCTCGTTGAAAATTCAATAAAAGAAGCAGTTCTTCAAAGATGTCCATTGACAAAAATTGGGCTTCATCCAGGACAATGACTGGCGTGATACGCTGACTCTCTAATTGGCGAATGCGTTCCTGGATGTTGCGAAAATTGACGACCTTTTTGTGGCTCGGTTCCAGTCCCAGTTCAATGGCTAATTCCTGATAAAAATCACGACTGGATAACC
>NZ_BAAGIR010000499.1:0-255 GCF_054658155.1 Alkalibacterium sp. m-11 | reverse complement strand
CTAACGATTCGAACCATTCATTCAAAAGCCGTCCGGCTTCGTCCATTAAGCCTTTTAATAGTTTTTTCCGATAATGACTAGTGAAAATGGGACGAAGCCCTTCATCAATGGTTAAAATCACATGGCGATGAATACTACGGTACATGTCGTTTGATTGAATATCTGCCCATTTCTGTGCTTCTCCAACTGCGCAGGTGGGACAGAATTTCCCTTTACACCGAATCGGAACATGCTTAACATTTGGGCAAGCCTCAC
>NZ_BAAGIR010000498.1:0-255 GCF_054658155.1 Alkalibacterium sp. m-11 | reverse complement strand
CCAGTCGCCTGATTGTCGGACAGGGTCTATTTTTAGAAGACACGGCTATCCATGTGCAGGAGGTGTTGAAGCAGGCGATGAAACGGTATGGCTTACCTAAGAAAATCTTCGTCGATAACGGGTCTCCATATAAAAACAAGCAATTAGCCCTTATTCTTGCCCAACTAGGCATTGACTTAATCCATGCACGTGTACGTTCAGGTGCATCAAAAGCAAAAATCGAACGGACCTTTCGTACCTTAAAGGATGACTGGA
>NZ_BAAGIR010000497.1:0-255 GCF_054658155.1 Alkalibacterium sp. m-11 | reverse complement strand
CATCTCGATATCTGTGGATAATAACGCTAGCCAATTACGCTTGCCCTTACTGTTGCGATTTTTAACAAAAATGATTTTTGCTTTAATCTCTTTCCCTTGATCATTGAGCCCTAGGCTCACAACAGCTACTGCTTTAACGATGGCACGCCCGCGCTTTTTCTTTAAGTGGGCATAGAGTTCCTTAAGCGTGTAGCGTTCGCCTTGATAGCCATAGGTCGCTCGCATGGGCTTTATCATACAAATAACGTGTAATGG
>NZ_BAAGIR010000496.1:0-255 GCF_054658155.1 Alkalibacterium sp. m-11 | reverse complement strand
GTATTTCTACGCGTTCTTTGTCAGACATATACTCACCTCCGACTTGATTGTACGGTATTTTTACAGTATAATCAAGTGACAAAGCGTAAGAGGAGGTGAAGAATATGTTAAAAGCTTATAAGTATCGGCTCTACCCAAATGAAGAACAAAAAAACTATTTTGCGAACTGTTTTGGTTGTGCCCGCTTCATTTATAACCAAATGCTTAGCGACAAGATCGACCACTATAAATTGACGAAACAAATGCTCAACAATA
>NZ_BAAGIR010000495.1:0-255 GCF_054658155.1 Alkalibacterium sp. m-11 | reverse complement strand
GCCTAGGGCTCAATGATCAAGGGAAAGAGATTAAAGCAAAAATCATTTTTGTTAAAAATCGCAACAGTAAGGGCAAGCGTAATTGGCTAGCGTTATTATCCACAGATATCGAGATGGAAAATGAAGAAATCATTCGTCTATACGGAAAACGGTGGGACATTGAGACGTTCTTCAAGTACTGTAAATCTTATTTACAGCTCGGGAAAGAAGTCTACGGACGAAAATATGACATCATGATTGCCCACACAACGATTG
>NZ_BAAGIR010000494.1:0-255 GCF_054658155.1 Alkalibacterium sp. m-11 | reverse complement strand
TCGAAAAAGAAAGCAATAAAAAACGTTGAATTTATCTGTCGCACGTGTCAAGAGATAGAGGAGATTCCAAAGGATATAGTCAAACAATTTGATGTTCTAGATGGTGGAGACCCAATGGATCCACCTAAATTTAGTTGTGAAAGATGTGGAAATGAGATGGTTCCTGTTTACTATAAGAGTATTCACGGTATCGTCTACGATAATTCAGAACTGAAAAAGTAATGGCTACGCACTATCCCAAAAGGGCGAAGGCGT
>NZ_BAAGIR010000493.1:0-255 GCF_054658155.1 Alkalibacterium sp. m-11 | reverse complement strand
TCTTATCCCAAAGAGTGTCTGAAAAACGCAATACTGAATTAGCAATCAGGGCCATTCACGATGTGCTCGACCACTATATAGCTAGCGAAATCCCTGAGGATTTAAACCTCATCGTTGACGGAAACCCTATTTACAAACTGGCACAACATTTCCTGGCCCAACACGGCCTGAACTTCGATATCACTCAAGTCATTGGTTTAACCAACGAGGACGAAGTATCTAGACAATATAGGCCCCTTAAACAAATCATCGAAC
>NZ_BAAGIR010000492.1:0-255 GCF_054658155.1 Alkalibacterium sp. m-11 | reverse complement strand
AAAACAGCTCACCGATGGTGCGCGGATCCTTCTCTTCACGGGATATTAAGGCGAACATCATATACCGGGTAAAAACAACCGCAGTATGGGCAACCATATTGTCATAATCACGAGCAGAAAATTCATTAGAGAGCTTAAGGTAAGATTTACTGTATTTGAAGAAGGTCTCGATCTGCCAGCGTTTTCCATATAAACGAATGATTTCCTCATCTGGCAAGTCAACGTCAGTTGACAGAAGAGCTAGCCAGTTTTTCT
>NZ_BAAGIR010000491.1:0-255 GCF_054658155.1 Alkalibacterium sp. m-11 | reverse complement strand
GCAAGGCTTCAATCGCCGCTTCTGTATCTCTGTGAGCAGAAATGTGATCAGACAGGATAATCTTATTCACAGCGTCAAAAAAGAAAAGCAGGTAGTGCCATTTTCCGCCGATACGGATATAGGTTTCGTCTCCACAAAATTGATCAGATAACTGGTAAGGATAATTCTCCGTAAACGGCTTAACCCATAAGGAGATCACTTCAGCCCAATTTAAAATGGTTTGATGAGATACCTTGACTTGATGAACATCATATA
>NZ_BAAGIR010000490.1:0-256 GCF_054658155.1 Alkalibacterium sp. m-11 | reverse complement strand
CCTGCATTGACTAAATGAGTAGCTTTACTGTGTCTTAAAATATGAGGAGATATTTTTGTTTCAATCCTGTCTGGTGTTTCTTCTCTAATGATATTAATATATTTATTCAGTATATATCCAATCCCTTGTCTGGTTAGACGTTCGCCACGACTATTTGTAAATAGTGGTCTTTCATTTTGTAATTGGTATAGACTCAAGTATTTCTTTAGAATATTGCCTGTTTGGGGGAGTAATGGGATGTGACGGTGTTTAGCTC
>NZ_BAAGIR010000489.1:0-257 GCF_054658155.1 Alkalibacterium sp. m-11 | reverse complement strand
ATTTTACCTTTGCTGGAGACATTTGACAAGAAAAAAAGCAATGTGATCCAGCAGTGTATTCACGTCTGCTGGATCACATTGCCTTTTTCCGCCTCTTTTTTATCGGTATAGAATGCTTTTCTACAACCGGTCACGAACTCAATTCTCTCAGGTTCATTTAAACGATCGCTTCTATTCTTTTAGTAAAGATGCAGGGTTCAGAACAATGGTCTGTCGCCCTTTTCGCCCCCAAACAAAAGGCAGCGTAGAAGCTCTCG
>NZ_BAAGIR010000488.1:0-257 GCF_054658155.1 Alkalibacterium sp. m-11 | reverse complement strand
CATGGATAAGTATAAAACAAAAATGACCATAAATAAATGGTTTTCGTACATTTCTTTAGAAACATTAAGTGAATCGTCTCGACAGGCTATCGGTCAGTTTGATCGCTATTCAAAAAAATTAACGTTTAAGAAAGTACTGAAACTCTTTCTCTATGCGATTAATGATGAAACCGATAGCCTACGGCATTTGGATCAACAGTTGGTCAACCCAAACTTAAAAAAAGTGATTGATATTGAGTCCATTAGCTATTCTCAAT
>NZ_BAAGIR010000487.1:0-258 GCF_054658155.1 Alkalibacterium sp. m-11 | reverse complement strand
GTCCAATACTGCACGAATCCTGTACAGTAAATGGAGCAGTGACATGAGCGGAAGGTTGTCGTTCTTACCCGGGGAGATCTCATCAACGAGATAATTTCGTAGTAACAACGAATGATGAGAAGTCAGCAGATGTCATAGTACTAGCCTTATGGCTAGGAAGGACAGAACAATAACAATTTTGGAAATCAAGGAGGTGGATACGCCACCAGTATCGCAGCCAACATCGTGATTAAGTTCGTAGAGATGGCTACCTACAGA
>NZ_BAAGIR010000486.1:0-259 GCF_054658155.1 Alkalibacterium sp. m-11 | reverse complement strand
GGATAGTTTGGTAGTCGGATACCTACTATTTTACCGATAAATGAGGGAGGGGCAAGTGTTTTTTGTCTTTTCCTTGATAGAACAACGGTTATAGACCTTTAAGAACAAAAAAATTTGACAGTAACAGCTGTTTAGGTAACTCCCAATAATCTATGAAAAATTATGTTTCCCAAATTTCTCGTTGCTCGTATGATGATTTCTGTCGATGAAGGTAATATAATCCAATCCTTGTCTGGATTAAACAGCTTTATAACAGATC
>NZ_BAAGIR010000485.1:0-260 GCF_054658155.1 Alkalibacterium sp. m-11 | reverse complement strand
TGAGAAAATGATTGTAGATGAATCGGGAACACCCAATAGTCTTGTTAATCAAAATAGCCTGTTCTTTGTTTGGATAGAGTCGAAATTTATAGGCTTTATGAATTTTCATTTGACAATTCACCTCCTTAAATAATATATCATAATGATATAGTATTTAAGGAGTGGTGTCAATGGAAAAGATTCAAAAACTAATTCGCTTCCCCAAAGATTTAGTGGAAGCAATTGAAACGTATCAAGAGAAAAACAGCATAGCTACATTT
>NZ_BAAGIR010000484.1:0-260 GCF_054658155.1 Alkalibacterium sp. m-11 | reverse complement strand
GGATAGTTTGGTAGTCGGATACCTACTATTTTACCGATAAATGAGGGAGGGGCAAGTGTTTTTTGTCTTTTCCTTGATAGAACAACGGTTATAGACCTTTAAGAACAAAAAAATTTGACAGTAACCCCAGTGGAGGTAACTCCCAATAATCTATGAAAAATTATGTTTCCCAAATTTCTCGTTGCTCGTATGATGATTTCTGTCGATGAAGGTAATATAATCCAATCCTTGTCTGGATTAAACAGCTTTATAACAGATCC
>NZ_BAAGIR010000483.1:0-260 GCF_054658155.1 Alkalibacterium sp. m-11 | reverse complement strand
TAAGAAATGATTATAGACAAAGCGAGCAGATCCGATTGTTTTGTTTATCTGCTCTTTCTGTTTTTCATTGGGGTAGAGACGAAATTTATACGCTTTATTCTTGAACATACATTCCCCTCCTCTTTGTGCTAAGAATACCCTAATGACGGGATTAAAGCAAGGGGAACAATGACTTTTGTGTGACGAGTTATTGCAGGAATAAGACTTATTTTTTACTTTTTTCGAAAATACTGTCGAGCAAGCTCGAGCGCCATTCATCA
>NZ_BAAGIR010000482.1:0-260 GCF_054658155.1 Alkalibacterium sp. m-11 | reverse complement strand
GTACCTACAAATAAAAATCGGACACCACTATAATGAGAAGTGTCCGAAGCGTATAATATGCTGAATGTCTAGCGACATTCCATCTGCACCTTTGGATTCCATGGCAAATAAGCCTCCAAAGGTGTATGTTGTCGATTTGGAAGGTAAGTTAAGAGGTAGTCCAGATATTTTCGTGGATGTAATCCGTTGGATTTGGCTGTCTCAACGAGACTCAAAATAGTCGCAACGGCATGAGCACCTTCAAAAGATTTCGAGAATAG
>NZ_BAAGIR010000481.1:0-261 GCF_054658155.1 Alkalibacterium sp. m-11 | reverse complement strand
CCAAAAGTCAAGTAATAAGCATAAAAATGTGAAAAAATTTAAAAAAAGAAAATAAGTGGAGGGAAAACTCAAAAGAGAAAACCCTAAATCCACTTATATAGAGCATCTATAGTTTCCTAGGTGTCTCGAAGTACGGAACTGTCAAATTTTTTATGAAAACTAAAAATTAAAGGTGGTGAAGGCCCACTGACTATACCAATCGGAGCCGCATTTGCCCTTGACAAACACTTGAATGGTTTCAGTTAAGGTCACAAGGGTGAC
>NZ_BAAGIR010000480.1:0-261 GCF_054658155.1 Alkalibacterium sp. m-11 | reverse complement strand
TATTGTTGAGCATTTGTTTCGTCTCTTTATAGTGGTCGATCTTGTCGCTAAGCATTTGGTTATAAATGAAGCGGGCACAACCAAAACAGTTCGCAAAATAGTTTTTTTGTTCTTCATTTGGGTAGAGTCGATACTTGAGCCAATTTCATAATTATTTGTCGTGTTTAACACCTGATAAATCAACTTTTTTAAAACATAGAAAAAAGGACCCCCCCATATGGTACAATTAGGTTGTCGACTAAGACACGTACTCCAGGAGGG
>NZ_BAAGIR010000479.1:0-261 GCF_054658155.1 Alkalibacterium sp. m-11 | reverse complement strand
AAACATCGTGATTAAGTTCAGAGAGATGGCTACCTACAAAAGGATACGCTGGAAGCAAAAGAATATGTAGGAGTGCGTAGGGGCGTAACACAGAAATGAATAGACAAAATGATATCTCATTAATCGACCGAGTGGTCGATAGAAAGAATATAAAGCTTGCCATCAAGAAAGTTAAAAAGAACAAAGGCAAGCCAGGTGTAGACGGCATGACTGTCGATGAACTAGATGCACACATGGCAGAATTTGGTTCACATATCATTC
>NZ_BAAGIR010000478.1:0-262 GCF_054658155.1 Alkalibacterium sp. m-11 | reverse complement strand
ATTAAATTTTTTAGATACTTTCATTTAACCATCTAATGTAAAGCAAATAACAGTTAATGAAGCATCCTCTAGTTAGCACCTGAGGGTGCTTTACATTATTTTCTACTTAACATTAAATTTGTAATGTAAATCTTCACATTACAAATTGTCGCATATTAAACGAATTGTGGTACCGTCAAAATAGGTGAACATATTTATATGGCAACGTAGCCAGGTATCACTTTTCATATCAAGCGTTGGTTCCACATAAGTGTATTGACTA
>NZ_BAAGIR010000477.1:0-262 GCF_054658155.1 Alkalibacterium sp. m-11 | reverse complement strand
TGAGAAGAGATATCAGAGAAGGAGTGAAAAAACATATGATTGATGGCATAAAGCCCAATTATACTGCGTTAGCGGAACAATACGGATGTGACTATCGTACGGTTAAAGCAGCGTATGAAGAAGCGTTGAAAGGTGATAAACCTAAAACAAGGAGGACATATCCGAGTAAATTAGATTCATTCAAACAAATCATAGATACTAAGTTAGAAGATCAATGTACCGCTAAAAGTATCTTCAAATTCATACAAAAGAAAGGGTTCGA
>NZ_BAAGIR010000476.1:0-262 GCF_054658155.1 Alkalibacterium sp. m-11 | reverse complement strand
ACTTCCCAGAAGTAAAGCAGAAATTATGGAAAGAAATGTTTTGGTCGAGGAGTTTTTGCTTATTGACAACAGGCGGCGCTCCAATTGAAGTTATAAAAAAATACATTGAAAACCAAGGCGAAGTGAGCTGACAATTATGTTGAAAGCATACAAGTACAGATTATACCCAACCGAACAGCAAAAAGAATATTTTGCGAATTGTTTTGGCTGCGCCCGCTTCATCTACAACCAAATGCTCAGCGACAAAATCAACCACTACAAA
>NZ_BAAGIR010000475.1:0-263 GCF_054658155.1 Alkalibacterium sp. m-11 | reverse complement strand
ATTGAATCGGCAACGGCCGAAATCTTATTTTGATCGGTATAAGGAGCGTGTCTAATGGAAGAGCAGGAAATATGGCAAGAGATCGAAACCTGTTATTTTGAACAAACGTATTCTCCCACATTGAAACATTATATCTAACAACTCGTTCAGGCGTATAAAATTTCCAGCGAGGAAGCGTATTTGTTTTCCTATTCACAGACCAAGCAATTAATTGAAACAGCCATACAGCAGGAAGAGAGAGTTCCGTCGTCTTTTGAATCCAA
>NZ_BAAGIR010000474.1:0-266 GCF_054658155.1 Alkalibacterium sp. m-11 | reverse complement strand
AAGATGCAGGGTTCAGAACAATGGTCTGTCGCCCTTTTCGCCCCCAAACAAAAGGCAGCGTAGAAGCTCTCGCTAGAACAATGGACCGGTTACGGGTTTACAATCATGAATTTTATGATTCGACAGACCTCATTCGAATCGTTGACGAACTTTGTGATGAATTAAATTCGGAAGTGTCTCAAGCAACGGACGAGATTCCTGATATACTTTGGAAAATTAATGAAAAAGAGCACCTCCATAAGCTAAAAGATGACTTGTTAAATCCT
>NZ_BAAGIR010000473.1:0-266 GCF_054658155.1 Alkalibacterium sp. m-11 | reverse complement strand
CTTTATATCAAACTTTTTCAGTGATGGAAAACTGGAGGAAGAGAAGTCAGCAGACGTCATAGTACTAACGAAAGTTAGGAAGGACTGAACAATAATAATTTTGAAAATCAAGGAGGTGTACACGCCACCAGTATCGCAGAAACATCGTGATTAAGTTCAGAGAGATGGCTACCTACAAAAGGATACGCTGGAAGCAAAAGAATATGTAGGAGTGCGTAGGGGCGTAACACAGAAATGAATAGACAAAATGATATCTCATTAATCGA
>NZ_BAAGIR010000472.1:0-267 GCF_054658155.1 Alkalibacterium sp. m-11 | reverse complement strand
AATGTTGGTTGTGACTCACATTTTACCAAAGAGAGCTGTCTTTTTCTTTACTTTTAAGCTGATTAATCTAAATAATCCTTATGATGTAAAGGATAGAACGGAGTTCTTAAGGGTGCGAAACTTGAGTAACAAACTATTCATTGAGTGAACTAGGAAACTCCAAGGAATAATTGGGGGAATAGCTCTTAAATGAGCATACAATTGATTGGTTTTTACAGCACTATTGGATTTATCTCGTCAAACAGGTTTTGGTTTGATGGTCTAGAA
>NZ_BAAGIR010000471.1:0-268 GCF_054658155.1 Alkalibacterium sp. m-11 | reverse complement strand
CTCCGAAGAAAAGGAGGATGTACTTCTACATCTTCAGAAAAAATACAAAAGAACAATGAAGACCATCTAAAACCGACGGTTTTCATTGTTCTTTTTGTTTGTTAAGAGCTGGTTTTTTCCCAGCCCCATGCTGGCTTTTTCTCATGTGCGCCCGGCATGGGCGACAACTTGGTGGTGAAAGTCCACTACAGACTTGGCAGTAGGAACTGTTAGCGAAAGACAAGGGTGTCCGCCGTGAGGCGGAATCTGAAGGAAGTCGGACGCAAAT
>NZ_BAAGIR010000470.1:0-268 GCF_054658155.1 Alkalibacterium sp. m-11 | reverse complement strand
TAGACTTGAAACATATGGCTTTTATGGAGAAAAAAGAAAACTTAGTTTTCATTGGAAACCCTGGTGTAGGGAAAACACACCTTGTCATTGCATTAGGCATTGAAGCATGTCATCAAGGCTACCGTACGCTGTTTATCAGTGGTCATGAATTACTTTTACGTCTTCGTTCTGCCTTTGAAAAAGGGACCGTCGATCGTGTTCTGAAACGATATGCCAAATATGATCTTTTGATCATTGATGAAATAGGTTATTTACCAATTCAAAAAGT
>NZ_BAAGIR010000469.1:0-269 GCF_054658155.1 Alkalibacterium sp. m-11 | reverse complement strand
CACTGATTAAAAGTCAGTTGCTCTACCAACTGAGCTAACGGCTCATGGATCTATGGAGGTTAACGGGCTCGAACCGCTGACCCTCTGCTTGTAAGGCAGATGCTCTCCCAACTGAGCTAAACCTCCAAATATCTCTGAAAATAAAAAAAGAGCTGCACGGCAACGTCCTGCTTTCACAAAGGGAAACCCTTCACTATCCTCGGCGCTGGGAAGCTTAACGGCTGTGTTCGGAATGGGAACAGGTGGATCCTTCCCGCCATCGTCACCGC
>NZ_BAAGIR010000468.1:0-271 GCF_054658155.1 Alkalibacterium sp. m-11 | reverse complement strand
TGACCCACTGATTAAAAGTCAGTTGCTCTACCAACTGAGCTAACGGCTCATGGATCTATGGAGGTTAACGGGCTCGAACCGCTGACCCTCTGCTTGTAAGGCAGATGCTCTCCCAACTGAGCTAAACATCCATTTTAAAAAAATAAAAGAGCTGCACGGCAACGTCCTGCTTTCACAAAGGGAAACCCTTCACTATCCTCGGCGCTGGGAAGCTTAACGGCTGTGTTCGGAATGGGAACAGGTGGATCCTTCCCGCCATCGTCACCGCACA
>NZ_BAAGIR010000467.1:0-271 GCF_054658155.1 Alkalibacterium sp. m-11 | reverse complement strand
GTTCGATGATTTGTTTAAGGGGCCTATATTGTCTAGATACTTCGTCCTCGTTGGTTAAACCAATGACTTGAGTGATATCGAAGTTCAGGCCGTGTTGGGCCAGGAAATGTTGTGCCAGTTTGTAAATAGGGTTTCCGTCAACGATGAGGTTTAAATCCTCAGGGATTTCGCTAGCTATATAGTGGTCGAGCACATCGTGAATGGCCCTGATTGCTAATTCAGTATTGCGTTTTTCAGACACTCTTTGGGATAAGATGATTTTATTCTTTGC
>NZ_BAAGIR010000466.1:0-273 GCF_054658155.1 Alkalibacterium sp. m-11 | reverse complement strand
AACAGAAAAGACCTGTCTTAATTAATTCTAAAATGTTTGAGAGTACTGTATCAAGTAAAGAAGCTTTTAAACGTGCAAGCCTTTGGTTAGAGTCGCTGTATGATATACGCGAGACGATCGTCATTTCCAACAGTGATGGAGGTAGCGGTTACGACAAAGATAAATTCCATCAAATCATTGGCAAATGCCAGCGACACGAACATTTTAGAGATGCTTATCATGTAAACGAGAAAATCAAACAACGAATGTATTTTGATAAAAAGATGGAAAAGA
>NZ_BAAGIR010000465.1:0-275 GCF_054658155.1 Alkalibacterium sp. m-11 | reverse complement strand
ACAGTATTTTATCTTGCCAGTTTATTGCGGATAGTTGTAAATCTCTTATGTCACTAACCCTAAGACCGTATACACTAGCGAACATCATCATTAAATAAATGGTCTTTCCCCATTTAGTATCACGATCTACGCTGTTCAATACAGAATAAATTTCTTGTGGTGTATAGGTAGAGGGAAGACGATTATGTTTTGGGGTCTTAATATTCTTAAGAATTAATAGAGGTTCAATGGAAAGTTGTTTGTAAATGATCGGGCATGTAAGGAAATGTTTTAAA
>NZ_BAAGIR010000464.1:0-275 GCF_054658155.1 Alkalibacterium sp. m-11 | reverse complement strand
TCGTAAAAACGGAACGCTTTTAGAAGCTTTGAGAGCGGAACTACCTGCATTTGAACAAACCATTGTCCCTGAATTTAAAGGGGCTGTTAGAGCTGTTTTGAAAAAGATTCATCGTCCTTCTATAGGGATTAAAATGGGTGAAATAGCGAATTATAGTTCCACATCAAGTCCAATGGGACAACTGAAGAAAATGTTTGGGTAATGAAACACACAGAATGAGCCATTTTAATATTAAAATTGAAGAGTTACCATCTCTAGAGAAAAGTTTCCGCCAA
>NZ_BAAGIR010000463.1:0-275 GCF_054658155.1 Alkalibacterium sp. m-11 | reverse complement strand
TAGTTGAACGGAAGATCGGGATTGATTTGGGTATTTCGGATTTTGCGGTCACCACCAATGATTTAGGGGAAACTGAGAAGCACAAAAATCCAAAACCGCTGTACAAGTCCGAAAAGAAGCTGAAGAAGGCGCAACGGTCATTATCCCGCAAACAAAAAGGCGGTAAGAACCGCAATAAAGCACGCTTAAAGGTAGCCAAAAAGCACGAAAAGATTGCCAATCAGCGCAAAGATTTCTTGCACAAACTATCCAAAAAGATTACAGACGAAAACCAA
>NZ_BAAGIR010000462.1:0-275 GCF_054658155.1 Alkalibacterium sp. m-11 | reverse complement strand
TTTATTAACTAAATACATGATAATCTGAAGTAGATTAGGCATCTCTTTTCACTCCTTAAGTGATGAATGTTTGTTTTAGTGAACTTCATTTTATCAGATTAAGCATTATGGTGTTAAGTCAAGAGAAAAGATTATAAATAGACAACCAAATTTCATAAAAAAGGGTGCACTGAACTAAACCGCCACGCATTCGAAAATACGTTCGGTTTATGTCTTCGGATAGTCGTCCTTAAGAAATAGTTTCTCTTAAGACTCCATCGCCTCCGATCTTGCGA
>NZ_BAAGIR010000461.1:0-275 GCF_054658155.1 Alkalibacterium sp. m-11 | reverse complement strand
GAGACCTCCCCGGGTAAGAACGACAACCTTCTGCTCATGTCACTGCTCCATTTACTGTACAGGATTCGGGCAGTATCGGACTTCACTTTGTTTCGCAAGCTCATCCGTCCTGATTCAGCCTTTGTATGAAGTTTCTGTTCGTCAGTGCAAGCATTTGCGTCCGTCTTCCTTCAGATTCCGCCTCACGGCGGACACCCTTGACTTTCGCTAACAGTTCCTACTGCCAAGTCTGTAGTGGACTTTCACCACCAAGTTGTCGCCCATGCCGGGCGCAC
>NZ_BAAGIR010000460.1:0-276 GCF_054658155.1 Alkalibacterium sp. m-11 | reverse complement strand
AGTGGTACTCACATTTTACCAAAGAGAGCTGTCTTTTTCTTTACCTTTAAGCTGATTAATCTAAATAATCCTTATAATGTAAAGGATAGAACGGAGTTCTTAGGGGTGCGAAACTTGAGTTATAAAGTATCGAAGAAAAGTCATCACTCCCCCCTGTTTCAGATTACGCCAAAGATATGTTTCTAAGAATTAGTACAAACTACAACATCACTCTCATCGAATGGAATGAAGATAGAGACCACATTCATATCCTGTTCAAAGCTCACCCTAACACAG
>NZ_BAAGIR010000459.1:0-278 GCF_054658155.1 Alkalibacterium sp. m-11 | reverse complement strand
CCTTGGGCATGGCTGATTAAGGACGTGAGTGCGTTCTCATCAAAGATACGAAGACTGCCTTCGGCACTCTTGAGTTTTGCCTCCACGTATTGTCTCGCTTCATCTTGCTGAATACCCGTACAGTGATAAATAGAAATAACCCGTTGCCTTAAGGCCTCTAAGGACGCATACCGTAATTTATCCAGCAGACTGGCAGTGCCAATAAGTAAGACCACTGTGTTTGAGACCGTATCTCGTTGAAAATTCAATAAAAGAAGCAGTTCTTCAAAGATGTCCAT
>NZ_BAAGIR010000458.1:0-281 GCF_054658155.1 Alkalibacterium sp. m-11 | reverse complement strand
AAAATAATAAAAAAAATTATTAAAGATACAAAAATAGCAAAATAGTACCCTATTTTGAGCATTTTTAAACCCCGGTAAATCCCTTAGTGTAGGGATTTATCGGGGTTTTGGGTGTTAAAGATGAGATTCTGAAAGGTTACGCAAGCATTTATTCTTTGAATTTGCCCTTTTTACGTCAGGGCAGCCTCTAAATCGAGCATGTAGGAGGAAGGCAATGGAACACTGGTATGAATTTCTTTGAAACACTGTAAGAAGACACACAAATAGAACGCCCTTTTCAG
>NZ_BAAGIR010000457.1:0-283 GCF_054658155.1 Alkalibacterium sp. m-11 | reverse complement strand
CCGTCACCCTTGTGACCTTAACTGAAACCATTCAAGTGTTTGTCAAGGGCAAATGCGGCTCCGATTGGTATAGTCAGTGGGCCTTCACCACCTTTAATTTTTAGTTTTCATAAAAAATTTGACAGTTACTATATGTTTATTATAATGTTTATTATAATGAACCAATTTCATAACTAACTTTTTAAAAAAGGAAACACTCGTCTAATTTCAAAATGACTATTTTTTAAAAATTACACGGCTATTTCTTTTCTGTTCTTTCTCTCAGCTAACCGTTGGTTTGCAT
>NZ_BAAGIR010000456.1:0-283 GCF_054658155.1 Alkalibacterium sp. m-11 | reverse complement strand
AAGCATTATGGTGTTAAGTCAAGAGAATAGATTATAAATAGACAACCTAATTTCATAAAAAAGGGTGCACTGAACTAAACCGCCACGCATTCGAAAATACGTTCGGTTTATGTCTTCGGATAGTCGTCCTTAAGAAATAGTTTCTCTTAAGACTCCATCGCCTCCGATCTTGCGATATAGAGTTGGTGATCGCTTAGGAGTGCAAACACCAGACGCACTAATTTTCGTGCAGTTAAGACGAGGGCTCGTTTGTGTTGTGTTTTCGGTACTTCTTTATATTTTT
>NZ_BAAGIR010000455.1:0-284 GCF_054658155.1 Alkalibacterium sp. m-11 | reverse complement strand
CATCGCCGATGCTTTTTGCTAGTTTATGGTTCTTCATCAGGTTCTGGGTGGACAACGTTTCGATTACGATGACTTGGTTTTCGTCTGTAATTTTCTTCGTTAGTTTGTGCAAGAAATCCTTCCGCTGATTAGCAATCTTTTCGTGTTTCTTGGCGACTTGCAGGCGGGCTTTGCTCCGGTTCTTCCCGCCTTTTTGTTTGCGGGACAACGAACGCTGGGCTTTCTTGAGTTGCTTTTCTGCTTTATATAATTGTTTGGGGTTTTTGTGTTTCTCTATCTCGCCT
>NZ_BAAGIR010000454.1:0-285 GCF_054658155.1 Alkalibacterium sp. m-11 | reverse complement strand
AACTGTTTTGCCACTTGATTTTATTAACTAAATACATGATAATCTGAAGTAGATTAGGCATCTCTTTTCACTCCTTAAGTGATGAATGTTTGTTTTAGTGAACTTCATTTTATCAGATTAAGGGGGGAAGAGGTGCCTTTTTGTATTTTAATTGATAGAGGGGCTGGGAAAAAACCAGCTCTTAACAAACAAAAAGAACAATGAAAACCGTCGGTTTTAGATGGTCTTCATTGTTCTTTTGTATTTTTTCTGAAGATGTAGAAGTACATCCTCCTTTTCTTCGGA
>NZ_BAAGIR010000453.1:0-285 GCF_054658155.1 Alkalibacterium sp. m-11 | reverse complement strand
GGCTGTATATCATTGCGGCCATTGATGATGCCAGTCGCCTGATTGTCGGACAGGGTCTATTTTTAGAAGACACGGCTATCCATGTGCAGGAGGTGTTGAAGCAGGCGATGAAACGGTATGGCTTACCTAAGAAAATCTTCGTCGATAACGGGTCTCCCTATAAAAACAAGCAATTAGCCCTTATTCTTGCCCAACTAGGCATTGACTTAATCCATGCACGTGTACGTTCAGGTGCATCAAAAGCAAAAATCGAACGGACCTTTCGTACCTTAAAGGATGACTGGA
>NZ_BAAGIR010000452.1:0-290 GCF_054658155.1 Alkalibacterium sp. m-11 | reverse complement strand
TTCCTTTAAGGAAGTAAGACCCCTGAAAGATGATCAGGTGGATAGGCTGGAAGTGGAAGCATAGTGATATGTGGAGCGGACCAGTACTAATCGGTCGAGGACTTAACCACAAGAAAGAAAGTATAGCAAGGCGGAATCATCTGCCGAGCGAAACTGGACTGATGTGTGTTAAGGGTAAGTGGTGTTGTTTCGTGTTGATCAGCTGTCTAGTTTTGAGAGAACAACGTTCTCCAGTTTAATAGAAGAGTCACTGTGCGGTGACGATGGCGGGAAGGATCCACCTGTTCCCA
>NZ_BAAGIR010000451.1:0-291 GCF_054658155.1 Alkalibacterium sp. m-11 | reverse complement strand
ACTTGATGTCCTCGAGTTTTAAATTAAACTGACGATAGACGTATCGTAGCTTTAAGTAGTATGGTGCGACAGTATAGAGTTCCTTTTGCTCCTCACTCAACTGGTTTAACGCCTGAATATAATAAGGGCAAGTGTCGTTTTTACACTTGTAGATGTCGAATTCGGACCGTTGTTTAATCTTCTCAAGACACTTCTCACAGTGAGGACATTTGAGAATGACATCTTTAGAGTAACGATTCTTCGAATTAAATAAAGCAGAACAGACTTTGCACTGATATTGTCCGTGCACAC
>NZ_BAAGIR010000450.1:0-292 GCF_054658155.1 Alkalibacterium sp. m-11 | reverse complement strand
GCAAGAAAAAGTGAAGTATATTATTCGTTTAAAAGTCAATGCACGACTGAAGAACATGGCTCAACAAAAGGTCCTTTACGCACCAGATACAGACTTTACACATAAAGAATCACAGTATTTCAAGATTAATTATCAAGCTAAATCTTGGGAAACGGGTCGTAAAGCAGCTGTAAAGGCCACTCGAGAAGCTGGCGAACTCTTATTTACGACGTTTGAGTTTATCGTATCAAATTTCGTTGATATACCTGCCCAAACAGTGTACAAGCTCTACCAAAAGAGAGGGACAATGGAA
>NZ_BAAGIR010000449.1:0-293 GCF_054658155.1 Alkalibacterium sp. m-11 | reverse complement strand
TAATAAGAAAAGGTCTTGAGAAATAACTTCAAGCTATCGCTTGACCGAAATTCATCTCCCACTTTCACTGGTGCTTCGTACCCATACGTTTAGAAGTGGGAGACTTCTTTCGGAATTACGTTAAAAGGTCCTATCCATTTTACTTGGGGCAGGACCTTTTGATGTGTCAGATTATCAGTTTTCCGAGCGAGAAAACCCACGGTTTCAATCGTGGGATGATAGCTCGGCAGGGATGAGGGTTCGCTTTGGCGAACTCGAAAGCCCTGTGATATATTCGAATATTTTTTGAGTAT
>NZ_BAAGIR010000448.1:0-293 GCF_054658155.1 Alkalibacterium sp. m-11 | reverse complement strand
ACGCCACTATGGTTTGTATTCTCGTCGTATTAAGACACTCATGAAGATAGTGGTCAAACAATTTCAACTTGACACACAAAAAGTGTTAATCAATGCGAAGGAAATGATCAAACCGTTAGGTTGGCGGGAGCGGCGTATAGAATCATTTGGGGAAGATCCATTGGAATGTTCGGAATGTGGCAATGTAATGGAGTTTCGAGGGATAGCTGTGCGCAAAAATGGGCGTCTAACCCTTCAATTTGCGAATGATAGACAAGCTAAAAACTATATTAATCGGGAGATTGATTACATTG
>NZ_BAAGIR010000447.1:0-294 GCF_054658155.1 Alkalibacterium sp. m-11 | reverse complement strand
CAAACGGTTCATACTGTAACGCTCTGATTTGTCTCAAAACAGTGAAGAGGCTTGATTTCAAGCGTAATTCCAGTTTCATCAGTAACGTCAGTAAGTAGACAATCATCGCAAGAATCACTTGATTCTCTACGCCTTGTTCAGACTGTGAATAGTACGTTTTAATGGTAAAATGTTGTTTGATGTGCTTAAAAAACAACTCGATCTGCCATCTTGATTGATACATCTTTCCGATGTCCTCTGCTGAAAGATCCATTCGGTTCGTCAGGATACGTAGATTCGATTGATGCTTACGTT
>NZ_BAAGIR010000446.1:0-295 GCF_054658155.1 Alkalibacterium sp. m-11 | reverse complement strand
TAGGGTTATTCAGTTGTGGATTAGTCCATTTGTATTCTCTTTCACTTAACCAGGTGCGAACGATTCTTTGAAATACGCAAACGGTTCATACTGTAACGCTCTGATTTGTCTCAAAACAGTGAAGAGGGTTGATTTCAACCTTAATTCTAGTTTCATCAGTAACGTCAGTAAGTAGACAATCATCGCAAGAATCACTTGATTCTCCACGCCTTGTTCAGACTGTGAATAGTACGTTTTAATGGTCAAATGTTGTTTGATGTGCTTGAAAAACAACTCGATCTGCCATCTTGATTGA
>NZ_BAAGIR010000445.1:0-297 GCF_054658155.1 Alkalibacterium sp. m-11 | reverse complement strand
GTTGTTATGGTGACTACATTTTACCAAAGAGAGGTGTCTTTTTGTGTGTTTTTTGATAATTATTTATAAGAAGTTTCAATAACCGCAAGGGTTAAACCTGGATATTCAACTGCAAAACTTGAGTTATAAGGGGTTTTTATCAAACTGTCCTTGACATGGGGTCCAGTTTAAAGTCAGGAAACCGTTATTTACGTTATTACTTAGTTCAAGCTGCCAACTCTGTAAGACGATATATTCCTGAGTATGAAGCCTATTACCAGAAAAAATATAAAGAAGTACCGAAAACACAACACAAAC
>NZ_BAAGIR010000444.1:0-300 GCF_054658155.1 Alkalibacterium sp. m-11 | reverse complement strand
ATTGTATAAGTGACGAAACAAACACAAATCAAGGAGGACTCCATAATGAAAAGTGTAATCGAAAAGTCACTTCATTTCAACAAAATGATCAAAGTTAATTTTGACGGTGGAAATTTAACCTCAGACTCAGGGCTATTATTGTATAAAGAGTTCGATGAAAAGATTGGACTCGGCCAGTCCATTCGAGAGATGCTTCAAGTCAAAGACTCTGTAGACCACCGGGAACATCCCAATCCTGATGTCGTCATTCAAAAAATTTATCAACATCTTGCAGGTTATCACACAGACGACCATGCGGAT
>NZ_BAAGIR010000443.1:0-301 GCF_054658155.1 Alkalibacterium sp. m-11 | reverse complement strand
TAGGTGGATCCATTGGGTCTCCACCATCTAGAACATCAAATTGTTTGACTATATCCTTTGGAATCTCCTCTATCTCTTGACACGTGCGACAGATAAATTCAACGTTTTTTATTGCTTTCTTTTTCGAGTTTATCCCAGCTGAACCGATATTTTTCAATAGCTTTTCGCGTTGCTTCTTTTTTCTTATATTCATATGTTTTCGACTCAATGTAATCAATCTCCCGATTAATATAGTTTTTAGCTTGTCTATCATTCGCAAATTGAAGGGTTAGACGCCCATTTTTGCGCACAGCTATCCCTC
>NZ_BAAGIR010000442.1:0-302 GCF_054658155.1 Alkalibacterium sp. m-11 | reverse complement strand
AAGTCCAATGGGACAACTGAAGAAAATGTTTGGGTAATGAAACACACAGAATGAGCCATTTTAATATTAAAATTGAAGAGTTACCATCTCTAGAAAAAAAGTTTCCGCCAAAGTCTTGACACATACCGACTTCGATTAATTCTTGACAATAATCAATTTCTGCCTCTAAATCATCTCTATCATTTCGTTTGGGAAATTCCGTTTTCATCGATTCATTTATTTGATAAACAGATTTCCGCAACTGCTTCGCACGTTCATGAAGAACCTCTTGAGGTTTTCGTGCAGAATATTTTGATAAAGTA
>NZ_BAAGIR010000441.1:0-303 GCF_054658155.1 Alkalibacterium sp. m-11 | reverse complement strand
CCTTCTTCAGCTTCTTTTCGGACTTGTACAGCGGTTTTGGATTTTTGTGCTTCTCAGTTTCCCCTAAATCATTGGTGGTGACCGCAAAATCCGAAATACCCAAATCAATCCCGATCTTCCGTTCAACTAATTGGGGCGTTTCGTCCGCTGATTCCACAAGAATGGATATAAAATATTTTCCCGATTTATTCATTGATATCGTACATGATTTAATCTTGCCTTGAAAAGTACGATGCTGGACAAGCTTTACACATCCGATTTTAGGCAGTTTGATCTTACCATCTTCAATTCGGATATTTCCCC
>NZ_BAAGIR010000440.1:0-304 GCF_054658155.1 Alkalibacterium sp. m-11 | reverse complement strand
CTTACATCTCCATTGTGAATGTGCTAAACTGTTCTTGTCCTTCATGGGACGCCTCCTTCAATGATTTGAGTAAGTGGTCGGGAAACCAACTTTATCTTATCATGAAGTGAGGCTTTTTTTGACCCCATGCTGAAAGCTATCCTGAACCCCCGGCATAGCCGGGGGTTTTCAAAGTACAATCGAGTAGGAGACTAGTCATTAATTGACTAGTCGACCTCTCACACCACCGTACGTACGGTTCTCGTATACGGCGGTTCAATAACTTGAATATCTCTAACGTTCATACAGTAGTATTAAATCTTTT
>NZ_BAAGIR010000439.1:0-304 GCF_054658155.1 Alkalibacterium sp. m-11 | reverse complement strand
TCGCAGATGCTGGATATGGCAGTGAAGAAAACTATGAATCCATCATCGATGACTATGAAAAGATCCCTTTGATCCCTTACGGCATGTATAACGCAGAACAAAAGAAAAAATATAAACAGGATCCGAAACGCCGGGATAATTGGTCTTATGACGAAATAGAAGATGCTTATACCGACTTGGACGGTGTGCGGTTTAGTTTTACCCACTACAGCACACGTGTGGATAAACAGGGATATACGCGTCAGTTTAAAGTGTACACAGCAGACAAGGAACAAATGGATGACAGGCTGAATAAACTAGCCAA
>NZ_BAAGIR010000438.1:0-305 GCF_054658155.1 Alkalibacterium sp. m-11 | reverse complement strand
GAGTTGTCATTAAATGAAACTCGTTGACTTTACTCAAGTAGAGAATATTTTTATTGTGTGTGGAAAAACGGATATGCGCCGTCAAATTGACGGATTAGCTGCGACGATCACTGAAGAATATGATGTGAATGTTTATAACGACGCTCTCTTTCTATTCTGTGGTGGAAAGAAGGATCGATTCAAAGCTCTTTATTGGGAAGGCGACGGCTTCCTTCTCTTATATAAGCGTTTAGAGAATGGGAAATTGAATTGGCCGCGTAACCAGAACGAGATTCAACAATTAAGTGCACAACAGCTGCGTTGGC
>NZ_BAAGIR010000437.1:0-305 GCF_054658155.1 Alkalibacterium sp. m-11 | reverse complement strand
TTCTGGTAAAATCAGAAGACGAAGCAGTGGAAATTACCAAAAGAAAAATCGGGATTGATTTAGGCATTTCCGATTTCGCTATCACTACCAACGATTTAGGCGAGATAGAGAAACACAAAAACCCCAACCATTTATATAAAGCAGAAAAGCAACTCAAGAAAGCCCAGCGTTCGTTGTACCGCAAACAAAAAGGCGGGAAGAACCGGAGCAAAGCCCGCCTGCAAATCGCCAAGAAACACGAAAAAATGGCTAACCAGCGGAAGGATTTCTTGCACAAACTAACGAAGAAAATTACAGACGAAAAC
>NZ_BAAGIR010000436.1:0-307 GCF_054658155.1 Alkalibacterium sp. m-11 | reverse complement strand
TTTGGCAACAGAGTTGTCGAATCAGACGATTCCCATTACTGAAGTTAAAAATATATTAGGTCATACATCCATTCAATCTACTAAACAATATATTTGGTCAAATATTGATCAGCTAAAGAAAGCAGCGCTAGAGGTGGACTTATGATTAAAGATAAAGAATATTTAACATTTGAAAACGGGATTTTCAAACCATATTTTGAAAAATATATTGAATTTAAACGTTCTAAAGGCGAAAAAGTAGCTCGTTCCACATTAATCAGTCTAAGGCAACTCAACAATCTCTTGAATCAATATGACAAACTTGAAA
>NZ_BAAGIR010000435.1:0-309 GCF_054658155.1 Alkalibacterium sp. m-11 | reverse complement strand
TGGGCGACAACTTGGTGGTGAAAGTCCACTACAGGCTTTGCAGTAGGAACTGTTAGTGAATGACAAGGGTGTCCACCGTGAGGTGGAATCTGAAGGAAGTCGGACGCAAAAGCTCGCACTGACGAACTGTAGAAAAGCATTCTATACCGATAAAAAAGAGGCGAAAAAAGGCAATGTGATCTAGCAGACGTGAATACACTGCTGGATCACATTGCTTTTTTTCTTGTCAAATGTCTCCAGCAAAGGTAAAATAAGGAAACGTATACAAATCTGACAGAAAGAAAGAGAGAAAAGGCGACAGCATTGGAG
>NZ_BAAGIR010000434.1:0-309 GCF_054658155.1 Alkalibacterium sp. m-11 | reverse complement strand
AGCACGAGAAGATTGCCAATCAGCGCAAAGATTTCTTGCACAAACTATCCAAAAAGATTACAGACGAAAACCAAGTCATTGTAATAGAAACTCTGTCCAGTAAGAACCTGATGAAAAATCATAAACTAGCAAAAAGCATTGGTGATGCAGGATGGTATGAATTCGTCCGCCAATTAGAATATAAATCCAAGCAAAAAGGACGGACACTTATCAAAGCAGACAGGTTCTATCCGTCTAGTCAGGTTTGTTCGAGTTGCGGACACCGAGACGGCAAGAAGCCGCTCAATATCCGGGAGTGGGACTGCCCGA
>NZ_BAAGIR010000433.1:0-310 GCF_054658155.1 Alkalibacterium sp. m-11 | reverse complement strand
GCTAAGACAATTGATTTGGAAGAGATGGAAGAAAGTATCCACTCGATATAGAAAATTAAAACAACTGGGGATAGAACACGATGATGCACTCAAAATGGCTGGTAGCCGAAAGGCTTACTGGAGGCTCGCGCGAAGTAAAACTTTACATCGTGCCATAACAAATAAGAAGCTCGAACAGTGGAGATTAAAAGATTTAATACTACTGTATGAACGTTAGAGATATTCAAGTTATTGAACCGCCGTATACGAGAACCGTACGTACGGTGGTGTGAGAGGTCGACTAGTCAATTAATGACTAGTCTCCTACTCG
>NZ_BAAGIR010000432.1:0-311 GCF_054658155.1 Alkalibacterium sp. m-11 | reverse complement strand
AGACTATCAACCGCTTTCATAAAAGGAAACTCTTCTTTGTACTGAGCGGGCGTATTGTTGAGCATTTGTTTCGTCTCTTTATAGTGGTCGATCTTGTCGCTAAGCATTTGGTTATAAATGAAGCGGGTACAACCAAAACAGTTCGCAAAATAGTTTTTTTGTTCTTCATTTGGGTAGAGCCGATACTTATAAGCTTTCAACATATTCTTCACCTCCTCTTACGCTTTGTTACTTGATTATACTGTGAAAATACCGTACAATCAAGTCGGAGGTGAGTATATGTCTGACAAAGAGCGCGTAGAAATACGTAT
>NZ_BAAGIR010000431.1:0-312 GCF_054658155.1 Alkalibacterium sp. m-11 | reverse complement strand
ACCCTTGTGACCTTAACTGAAACCATTCAAGTGTTTGTCAAGGGCAAATGCGGCTCCGATTGGTATAGTCAGTGGGCCTTCACCACCTTTAATTTTTAGTTTTCATAAAAAATTTGACAGTTCCCTCCAAGGAGGCTTCATGTAATTCATTGAACAAGTCAAAAAGCTCTTTGTGTTTCCGTTTATAAACTGGACCCTATAGAATAGACACGGATAAAAAACCCTTATTCGTTCTCTATTTTATAGGGTTCTTTATTGTATAATGAACCCAACTATATGAGTTCAAAGGAGAGCGTTGACATGGGAAGAAAT
>NZ_BAAGIR010000430.1:0-313 GCF_054658155.1 Alkalibacterium sp. m-11 | reverse complement strand
TGTTTTAGTGAACTTCATTTTATCAGATTAAGGGGGGGAAGAGGTGCCTTTTTGTATTTTAATTGATAGAGCAACGATAGTTGCATTAAAACAACACGAAAAAACAAAAAAATTGGTAATTACTAAAGCAGCGCTAGAGGTGGACTTATGATTAAAGATAAAGAATATTCAACATTTGAAAACGGAATTTTCAAACCATATTTTGAAAAATATATTGAATTTAAACGTTCTAAAGGCGAAAAAGTAGCTCGTTCCACATTAATCAGTCTAAGGCAACTCAACAATCTCTTGAATCAATATGACAAACTTGAAA
>NZ_BAAGIR010000429.1:0-313 GCF_054658155.1 Alkalibacterium sp. m-11 | reverse complement strand
TGTTCTATCCCCAGTTGTTTTAATTTTCTATATCGAGTGGATACTTTCTTCCATCTCTTCCAAATCAATTGTCTTAGCCGATGATTCAACCACGATTTAATTTCAATCATAAAAGATTTCATAAATCCGATTCTATAGTAATTAATCCATCCTACCGTTACACGGTTGATGTCCTTCACTATATCTTTGAAAGAGCCTGGTCGATTGCGACGAGTTAATTTTCTGAGTTTATTCCGGAATTTTTGTTTCGCCGACTTACTAGGTCGGCATCCGACTTTCCCATATTATTATGAATATGGAAACCCAAGAATTT
>NZ_BAAGIR010000428.1:0-313 GCF_054658155.1 Alkalibacterium sp. m-11 | reverse complement strand
TTACTCACTGATTCTAAAAGAATCGTTTATTTTTTCTTGTTCTTATGTCCGGTGAACGGATCATATTCTTCGAATAATGTCAGTTGATCGCTCATATAGTCTTCTCGAAGCTGATTCCTAATATACTCTTCGATCTGTTTTCTATTTCGACCGACTGTGTCGACAAAATACCCCCGACACCAGAACTTTCGATTCCCATATCGGTATTTCAAATTGGCATGTCGATCGAAAATCATCAGGCTACTTTTTCCTTTCAAATACCCCATGAACTGAGATACACTCAACTTTGGTGGGATACTAACTAACATATGAA
>NZ_BAAGIR010000427.1:0-313 GCF_054658155.1 Alkalibacterium sp. m-11 | reverse complement strand
TCGAAGTCGGTTATGCGTACATTGGTCAGCGAGTGACCCTCAAATACACGGCAGATCTGAGCCGCTTTTACCTCTATGAAAAAGATCAGCTTCACCCGGTTGAACCGGTCGATAAAATCAGCAACAGTCAGATCAAGCGCAAGCAGTATCGGATGACAGAAGGAGGAATCAAATGAGTCAGTCAGACTTTTCTTATTACGGATTAACCACCAATCCGTTCACAAAAGACCACCCTTATACCTTTAAAAGTACGGATTACCTGGAGATGCACGCCCGTTTAGACCAAGTGGTCTCTCAAAAGGGTATCGGTCTC
>NZ_BAAGIR010000426.1:0-314 GCF_054658155.1 Alkalibacterium sp. m-11 | reverse complement strand
GACTTTTTCCAGAAATTTTTAGGGTTATTCAGTTGTGGATTAGTCTTTTTGTACTCTCTTTCACTTAACCAGGTGCGAACGATTCTTTGAAACACTCAAATGGTTCATACTGTAACGCTCTGATTTGGCTCAAAATAGTGAAGAGGGTTGATTTCAACCTTAATTCTAGTTTCATCAGTAACGTCAATAAGTAGACAATCATCGCAAGAATCACTTGATTCTCCACGCCTTGTTCAGACTGTGAATAGTACGTTTTAATGGTCAAATGTTGTTTGATGTGCTTGAAAAACAACTCGATCTGCCATCTTGATTGA
>NZ_BAAGIR010000425.1:0-315 GCF_054658155.1 Alkalibacterium sp. m-11 | reverse complement strand
TTTCAAATACCCCATGAACTGAGATACACTCAACTTTGGTGGGATACTAACTAACATATGAATGTGATCCTTGCACGCATTCGCTTCGTGTATTTCCACTCCTTTTCTCTGACAAAGTTCTCGGATAATCTCACCGATGCTCTGTTTATACTTGCCATATATTATCTGTCTTCTGTACTTGTGTGCGGAAACGATGTGATACTTACATCTCCATTGTGAATGTGCTAAACTGTTCTTGTCCTTCATGGGACGCCTCCTTCAATGATTTGAGTAAGTGGTCGGGAAACCAACTTTATCTTATCATGAAGTGAGGCT
>NZ_BAAGIR010000424.1:0-317 GCF_054658155.1 Alkalibacterium sp. m-11 | reverse complement strand
TCCTTTATAATGGGGTTGGATGACTTATCCAAGACCAAAACAAAGGACTTACAACATGGATAAGTATAAAACAAAAATGACCATAAATAAATGGTTTTCCTACATTTCTTTAGAAACATTAAGTGAATCGTCTCGACAGACTATCAGTCAGTTTAATCGCTATTCAAAAAAGTTAACATTTAAGAAAGTTCTGAAACTCTTTCTCTATGCGATTAATGATGAAACCGATAGCCTACGGCATTTGGATCAACAGTTGGTCAACCCAAACTTAAAAAAAGTGATTGATATTGAGTCCATTAGCTATTCTCAATTATCCC
>NZ_BAAGIR010000423.1:0-318 GCF_054658155.1 Alkalibacterium sp. m-11 | reverse complement strand
AAATGACCATTGCTTCCTTTGTGACTTTACGGCGAATAGAGTCTTCAAAATAAGGATTTAACAAGTCATCTTTTAGCTTATGGAGGTGCTCTTTTTCATTAATTTTCCAAAGTATATCAGGAATCTCATCCGTTGCTTGAGACACTTCCGAATTTAATTCATCACAAAGTTCGTCAACGATTCGAATGAGATCTGTCGAATCATAAAATTCATGATTGTAAACCCGTAACCGGTCCATTGTTCTAGCGAGAGCTTCTACGCTGCCTTTTGTTTGGGGGCGAAAAGGGCGACAGACCATTGTTCTGAACCCTGCATCTT
>NZ_BAAGIR010000422.1:0-319 GCF_054658155.1 Alkalibacterium sp. m-11 | reverse complement strand
TTCCTTTCAAATACCCCATGAACTGAGATACACTCAACTTTGGTGGGATACTAACTAACATATGAAGGTGATCCTTGCACGCATTCGCTTCGTGTATTTCCACTCCTTTTCTCTGACAAAGTTCTCGGATAATCTCACCGATGCTCTGTTTATACTTGCCATATATTATCTGTCTTCTGTACTTGGGTGCGAAAACGATGTGATACTTACATCTCCATTGTGAATGTGCTAAACTGTTCTTGTCCTTCATGGGACGCCTCCTTCAATGATTTGAGTAAGTGGTCGGGAAACCAACTTTATCTTATCATGAAGTGAGGCT
>NZ_BAAGIR010000421.1:0-323 GCF_054658155.1 Alkalibacterium sp. m-11 | reverse complement strand
ACGGTTAATCGCAACGCTTCGTTGCGAAGATTCATGCTTGCGTTAATATCTCTATCGTGATGACTATTGCACTCAGGGCAAGCCCATTCACGGACAGTGAGATTCTTAACGGCTTTGTTTTGGTAGCTACAATTTGAACACAATTGGCTGGATGGAAAGTTTTTCGCCACAGTGACAACTTGTTTGCCGTACCAGCCTGCTTTGTATTTAAGCATAGTCCGGAACTCTGACCATGAGACTTCGCTGATGGCTTTACTCAACTTGCGGTTCTTCACCATGTTCGACACCTGCAAATCTTCGATACCGATGATGTCGTGGTTTTT
>NZ_BAAGIR010000420.1:0-331 GCF_054658155.1 Alkalibacterium sp. m-11 | reverse complement strand
TTGAAACATTGACTGAAAGCGAACAGAGGGTGTACTTCCACTCCTTTCGCCAGGTGACTGATCAAATGTATTCCGAAGATTATTTGATTGATCGGTTGAAATGGATTTTAAAATATCCAGCTATCGAAATGGAATACGACCTCTATGTTCATGCAAAACTGGATTTAGATTTTTATTATCCTGCTGTTTTCAAACCCGAAAAATGGACACAATTAGAGGAAAAATATTTTGATCGCTTTAATGAGGATATTCTATCGGTACTTGAATCTCAGGAAAATCAGGCGTTTTCACCAAATGACTCAGGGGATACACACCCGTTTTAAAATAATCA
>NZ_BAAGIR010000419.1:0-332 GCF_054658155.1 Alkalibacterium sp. m-11 | reverse complement strand
AAAAGTAAAGTGGGTTCCCCAACACGTTTAAAGTTCTTGGGTTGTCTGATAACCACAGTGAATGGGGTCTGTCGTTACAGACCTTCGAAAGAAGCCAAAGCGAAATTCATGCGTACCTTGAAACGCTTGACTAAACGTAAACGAGCAGGGAAGTTTGATGACATTGTCAAAGAAATAAACAGCCGAACAAGAGGCTGGATTAATTATTTCGGCACAGGTTTCATCAAAACCTTCGTAACGAAAGTGGAGCAATGGCTCCATCACCGTATCAGGCAACTCATTTTAAAAAGATGGAAAAATCCACGTACTAAGATTAGCAGATTAATGCGTTT
>NZ_BAAGIR010000418.1:0-336 GCF_054658155.1 Alkalibacterium sp. m-11 | reverse complement strand
AAGGAAGTAAGACCCCTGAAAGATGATCAGGTGGATAGGCTGGAAGTGGAAGCATAGTGATATGTGGAGCGGACCAGTACTAATCGGTCGAGGACTTAACCACAAGAAAGAAAGTATAGCGAGGCGGGTAGATGATCCCGGGATTTGAGCACACATACCCTGAATGAGCACCGTAAGGGCGCAATGGGTAAGGGTGTCACATCACGCGGTCATCTGCCGAGCGAAACTGGACTGACGTGTGTTAAGGGTAAGTGGTGTTGTTTCGTGTTGATCAGCTGTCTAGTTTTGAGAGAACAACGTTCTCCAGTTTAATAGAAGAGTCACTGTGCGGTGACG
>NZ_BAAGIR010000417.1:0-337 GCF_054658155.1 Alkalibacterium sp. m-11 | reverse complement strand
TATTTTACCTTTGCTGGAGACATTTGACAAGAAAAAAAGCAATGTGATCCAGCAGTGTATTCACGTCTGCTGGATCACATTGCCTTTTTCCGCCTCTTTTTTATCGGTATAGAATGCTTTTCTACACCTGGTATTGTCTCCGCTCTTCATACCTTTGGATCTAAACTAGAATTTAACCCTCATATCCATATGCTTGTGACAATGGGTGGGGTGACAAAGGATGGGAAATGGAAGCAATATGACTATATTCCTTACGTCAAACTAAGAAAACAGTGGCAGACGGTCGTCTTAAAATTGATCCGAAAGGTGCTTTCGGAGCGAGCCAAAAAGCAAGTCC
>NZ_BAAGIR010000416.1:0-338 GCF_054658155.1 Alkalibacterium sp. m-11 | reverse complement strand
TCATGAACCGGAAGAAAATCCAGCGCTTAATGAGAAAGTTTGGACTGTTCTGCCCTATAAGAAAACCGAATCCGTATAAGCGCATGGCAAAAGTACGCCAGGAACATGCGTTAAAACCTAATCTCGTGTAGAAAAGCATTCTATACCGATAAAAAAGAGGCGGAAAAAGGCAATGTGATCCAGCAGACGTGAATACACTGCTGGATCACACTGCTTTTTTTCTTGTCAAATGTCTCCAGCAAAGGTAAAATAAGGAAACGTATACAAATCTGACAGAAAGAAAGAGAGAAAAGGCGACAGCATTGGAGTTCACGCTCCCCTGTCTTCTTTTCTCTCTC
>NZ_BAAGIR010000415.1:0-347 GCF_054658155.1 Alkalibacterium sp. m-11 | reverse complement strand
CATTTTTGTTTTATACTTATCCATGTTGTAAGTCCTTTGTTTTGGTCTTGGATAAGTCATCCAACCCCATTATAAAGGACTTTTTTATGTCATGAAACAGTTAAATTTTTAATGCAACACTAGTGAAAGAAAATATAACAATATTTAAAAACAGCCTCTGAAATTAGAGGTATGAATTATTCAGGGTATTACATTAAAGATGGGTTTAGCAATTCCAGCATAAAAAAAGCTCGGGCAAAGCCCGAGCCCTTTTAGTTCCCGCTTAGCTTTTTCTTTTGAGGTGCCTATTGTCATAAGTGATTCCTTGTAACCCTTCATAATACAAAGGGACCATTGAACCATCACAT
>NZ_BAAGIR010000414.1:0-349 GCF_054658155.1 Alkalibacterium sp. m-11 | reverse complement strand
TTTTGATAGTTACTGCTCATTCGAAGGCACCTCCAGTAAATCATATTGCTTTAAACTTCGTTTAATATGTTCTTGGATGTCATCTTCTTCTTTGTGGCTCATGACATCTGATTTAAGTATCTGAACCAAATCTTCTTGGTTATAGTTCAATCTTTTTGTGGTAAGTGGGTGCGAACGAATCTGTTCTCCGTTATAATAAATGTGCACGTGCTCTTCGTTTTCGGAAAGATCCAAGTCAACTTCTTTTCCGATATAACGAGGGTCTACAGAGTACCTACATTTGCGGAAAATGACCATTGCTTCCTTTGTGACTTTACGGCGAATAGAGTCTTCAAAATAAGGATTTAAC
>NZ_BAAGIR010000413.1:0-350 GCF_054658155.1 Alkalibacterium sp. m-11 | reverse complement strand
CGTAGTTTCACTACGAGACCTGGCAGAGTCTGCTTACTTAAGATATTGAACCGCCGTATACGGAACCGTACGTACGGTGGTGTGAGAGGACGATAAATGAATTAATCATTTATCTCCTACTCGATACCCGTCTGCATATTCTTCTCAAATAAATCAGGAATGTTGGCAGTCCGATGATTATGAAGCATAAAGAGGTCACACTATCTTCAATATTTCTGGTGGCGCTATGTGTAAAATAGTTGTCGGAAAGTAAAATAGTAGGGCAAGAAATTAAAGTAGACAAAAAGAAAGAAGACCCTTAATCTAGAGATAACCACAAATCCAGAAAAGAGGTCTTCTTATGAATCAAA
>NZ_BAAGIR010000412.1:0-350 GCF_054658155.1 Alkalibacterium sp. m-11 | reverse complement strand
GTCCAATATCAAAAAAGAAGAAGGAGTAAGTGTGACCGCTATCGTTACCTTCTTATTTACTGTTGCCTTTCATGGTGGAAAAAGTATGAATCAATTAGTGAATGATTCTGAAAGACAGCCGGGATTTGGAAAAGATACAGTGAATCGATTCTTGAAGAATGAACGATTCAATTGGCGAACCTTCCTGCTATTACTATCTGAAAAAGTGATTGCGACGTTAATTCCTTATGTCCAAGAGGACAATGAACGGGTACTTATTCTGGATGATTCCATGTTTAGCCGTAATCGAAGCAAAAAAGTCGAGTTGTTAGCTAAAAACTATGATCATGCGAGCGGAAAATATATGAAAG
>NZ_BAAGIR010000411.1:0-353 GCF_054658155.1 Alkalibacterium sp. m-11 | reverse complement strand
CCAATTCTAAATCGTCAAGTAGAGATACAAAATAAAAATTTCTATTGTCACAAACAAGATAGTATCTCCAGCATTGAAGGTTACGTTCATATATGGCACTAAAGTACATCCTAAGGCCTGATAATGCGGGAGTTCGGGAGTTTAACAGCTGGAATCAATAAAAAGTGACACAAAGTCTGTTATAGCTTTACTTTTTTGTCAAATTTGATAGGCTTATATTGTAGTACTATGTAGTAATGTGTTATAATAGAGATACATTTAAAAGGAATGAGGATTAGCTATGCGTATTAAAAAGAATAAATCTAAACATTCTACCTCCTATTCTGTTATTGAAAGTTATCGTGATCGAAATG
>NZ_BAAGIR010000410.1:0-355 GCF_054658155.1 Alkalibacterium sp. m-11 | reverse complement strand
TTGGTTTTCGTCTGTAATCTTTTTGGATAGTTTGTGCAAGAAATCTTTGCGCTGATTGGCAATCTTCTCGTGCTTTTTGGCTACCTTTAAGCGTGCTTTATTGCGGTTCTTACCGCCTTTTTGTTTGAGGGATAATGACCGTTGCGCTTTCTTCAGCTTCTTTTCGGACTTGTAAAGAGGTTTTGGATTTTTGTGCTTCTCAGTCTCCCCTAAATCATTGGTGGTGATCGCAAAATCCGAAATACCCAAATCAATCCCGATCTTCCGTTCAACTAATTGGGGCGTTTCGTCCGCTGATTCCACAAGAATGGATATAAAATATTTTCCCGATTTATTCATTGATATCGTACATGAT
>NZ_BAAGIR010000409.1:0-355 GCF_054658155.1 Alkalibacterium sp. m-11 | reverse complement strand
GGGAAACTGAGAAGCACAAAAATCCAAAACCGCTGTACAAGTCCGAAAAGAAGCTGAAGAAGGCGCAACGGTCATTATCCCGCAAACAAAAAGGCGGTAAGAACCGCAATAAAGCACGCTTAAAGGTAGCCAAAAAGCACGAAAAGATTGCCAATCAGCGCAAAGATTTCTTGCACAAACTATCCAAAAAGATTACAGACGAAAACCAAGTCATTGTAATCGAAACGTTGTCCAGTAAGAACCTGATGAAAAATCATAAACTGGCAAAAAGCATTGGTGATGCAGGATGGTATGAATTCGTCCGCCAATTAGAATATAAATCCAAGCAAAAAGGACGGACACTTATCAAAGCAGA
>NZ_BAAGIR010000408.1:0-358 GCF_054658155.1 Alkalibacterium sp. m-11 | reverse complement strand
ATGCTCATAAGCATCAAGCCAATGTCATTATGCACGGCTTGATTCCCTCTGACATGAACGCGGCGCATGCCAAAGACACCTTTCATCCGACCGAAAACAGTTTCTACGTCAATCTTTCGCTGGGCATAGATCCGTCTTCCATAATCGCTCTCCAGGTGTGCTTTCGCTTGATGTTTAAAGTATTCCCAATTGTAATTCACCGATGTTTGTCTTTGGTTCCCCTTCGGGGTTTTGGCTAGTTTATTCAGCCTGTCATCCATTTGTTCCTTGTCTGCTGTGTACACTTTAAACTGACGCGTATATCCCTGTTTATCCACACGTGTGCTGTAGTGGGTAAAACTAAACCGCACACCGTCCA
>NZ_BAAGIR010000407.1:0-359 GCF_054658155.1 Alkalibacterium sp. m-11 | reverse complement strand
ATTAAAGACCTAACAAAACGAGATCATAATTTGTTAAATATATCATGGCTATGTGAGATTGCTTTAGTTTCACGTTCGGGGTATTACAACTGGTTGAAATCTGAAGAGAGTCGAAAGAAAAAAGAAGAACAAGATCAGCACGATTTTAATTTGATACTTGAAGCCTATACACATCGCGGCTATGATAAAGGATCCAGAGGGATCCATATGCGACTGTTACACATGGAGATACTCATGAACCGGAAGAAAATCCAGCGCTTAATGAGAAAGTTTGGACTGTTCTGCCCTATAAGAAAACCGAATCCGTATAAGCGCATGGCAAAAGTACGCCAGGAACATGCGTTAAAACCTAATCTCGT
>NZ_BAAGIR010000406.1:0-360 GCF_054658155.1 Alkalibacterium sp. m-11 | reverse complement strand
ATAAAATCATCTTATCCCAAAGAGTGTCTGAAAAACGCAATACTGAATTAGCAATCAGGGCCATTCACGATGTGCTCGACCACTATATAGCTAGCGAAATCCCTGAGGATTTAAACCTCATCGTTGATGGAAACCCCATTTACAAACTGGCACAACATTTCCTGGCCCAACACGGCCTGAACTTCGATATCACTCAAGTCATTGGTTTAACCAACGAGGACGAAGTATCTAGGCAATATAGGCCCCTTAAACAAATCATCGAACGATTGAACCGGACTTACAAAGGCAATTACCGTGGCACCCATGGATTTAAATCTCAAAATGGTGCACGTGCTCATGTCGCTTGCTTTACTGCCTGCT
>NZ_BAAGIR010000405.1:0-361 GCF_054658155.1 Alkalibacterium sp. m-11 | reverse complement strand
CGATATGTTGAATCTCAAAAGACAAGGAGTTGATTCCCATGCCTCAAACGATTACGGTTAAAATAAAGTTACTGCCAACGAAAGAACAAGCAGATATTCTGGCTGAAATGAGCGAAGAATATATCTCTACCATCAACTCCCTTGTAGTGGAAATGGTGGAAGAAAGAAAACCTACCCGTAAAACAAGCAAAGATATTGAGGCCTATTTGCCCAGTGCTGTAAAAGCACAAGCTGCCTTGGATGCAAAAAGTGTGTTTAAGAAAGGGAAGAAAAAGAAGTTTGAAACAGTGCCTCTGCTTAAAAAGCCTCATTGTGTTTGGAACAACCAAAACTACTCTTTCGACTTCCGCTACATTTCAAT
>NZ_BAAGIR010000404.1:0-362 GCF_054658155.1 Alkalibacterium sp. m-11 | reverse complement strand
ACAAGGAGGGGAAAGCTTCATCCCATTTAGAACCATCTTCCATCTAGTTCTATTTTACACAGAAACAGCACGGAATGACCAAGCGATAACCAAGATATTTAATTATCAAAGAACTAAAGTGAATGGAACATCAAAAGCGACTTTTTGAAATTTTTCTCCCCCATGGGGGAGAAAGCTCCATTCTTTCAAACAGTTAATCAATTAACTAAGTTAAGAACAATTCTTAACTACAAACTTACTCAAGTTTCGCACCCTGATCAAACCTTGGAAAGCCTATCGGCTTAAGGTTAATCAACTAAATCAAACAGTGATGTGTGACGGATTGGACTCACTTCCAGCTAAAATTTCTTTAAATGAAGTCG
>NZ_BAAGIR010000403.1:0-364 GCF_054658155.1 Alkalibacterium sp. m-11 | reverse complement strand
TTGTTATGGTGACTACATTTTACCAAAGAGAGGTGTCTTTTTGTGTGTTTTTTGATAATTATTTATAAGAAGTTTCAATAACCGCAAGGGTTAAACCTGGATATTCAACTGCAAAACTTGAGTTATTAACTAATTGATTAAAGTCTTCTTGTTTTCCACTTTCACACCAATAACCAAATTTACCATTTTCTATGACTTCTCCAATATCTGTGTTTATATCAGTAGTTGCTAAAACCGGCACTATGTGTAAAATAGTTGTCGGAAAGTAAAATAGTAGGGCAAGAAATTAAAGTAGACAAAAAGAAAGAAGACCCTTAATCTAGAGATAACCACAAATCCAGAAAAGAGGTCTTCTTATGAATCA
>NZ_BAAGIR010000402.1:0-364 GCF_054658155.1 Alkalibacterium sp. m-11 | reverse complement strand
CGTAAAATAACTGATTGCTTTTCCATTGTTTTCACTCCTTAATGATATACAAATAATATCTAAAATGATACAATAAGTATATCATTTAAAGGGGGTGGAAATCAATGAGACACAAAGCCTATAAGTTTCGCCTCTACCCGAACAAAGAGCAGGAAATCCTGATTGCGAAGACGATTGGGTGCAGTCGGTTCGTCTTCAACCATTTCCTTGCAAAATGGAACGAGCTGTACGAAAGCACGGGCAAAGGACTGAGCTACAATTCCTGCTCCGCTCAACTGACCGAACTAAAGAAAGAAATCGACTGGCTAAGAGAAGTGGATAGTATCTCATTGCAATCGGCGTTACGTCATCTCGATGATTCGTT
>NZ_BAAGIR010000401.1:0-368 GCF_054658155.1 Alkalibacterium sp. m-11 | reverse complement strand
CGGCGGCATTCAAAGAAATTTTGATTGGAAATCAGTCAAACCAAGAACAAATTGCTGCGTAATTTCTTTGGTGAGGGTTAATCCGATAGGATTGTGAAGCATTTATTAGGGTGCGAAACTTGAGTTATTATTATACTCTCTTCCAGTATATTATAGTAGAAACTCAATTTTTTCCTTATTTGAGATTTAAAATTTACTGAAATTATATTATCTGTTTCGAATTCAAAACCTAATCAGTTCTATGGTGTATTTTGCAAGACTTTTCTACACAACATTGCAGCGATAAACTACACAATTTTGCACCTGAAAGATTCTTTTAGTTATTTGTGTTTGGATAGTGCATTCTTTAGTCGAAAACTCTCTCCGGT
>NZ_BAAGIR010000400.1:0-371 GCF_054658155.1 Alkalibacterium sp. m-11 | reverse complement strand
CTCGGTGGAGCTGCCGGGAATTGAACCCGGGTCCTACGTCACCTCGCCAGGGCTTCTCCGTGCGCAGTTCGCGCAAAGATCTCTGCTTGGCCCTCCGGCTAGGACGAACACTTCCGGATGATGAGCCCAGTCAACGGTAAAAGTCCTGTTCAACCCCGCTGACGCGATTGAACAGCAAGTCCCTTAGTCGATGCCAGGATCTAGGTCAGGGACTTCCCTAGGCTGACAGACACGCGGTCGCTTGCTTATGCAGCGAGGGCGTAGTCGCGCTGAGACTTCTCGGCGCTTATTGGTTTGCTGCGACGCTTACGGTGGTCTCCAGCCTTCACCGGCACGCTTCCCCTGGCTAAATCAACGTAGTCGAAACCATG
>NZ_BAAGIR010000399.1:0-373 GCF_054658155.1 Alkalibacterium sp. m-11 | reverse complement strand
AATGTTTGTTGGTAACTACATTTTACCAAAGAGAGGTGTCTTTTTCTGTACTTTTAAGTTCAATATTCTAACTGATCTTTACGGTAAAAGGATAGAACGTCGTTCTTAGGGGTGCGAAACTTGAGTAAATGAAAGTAAATAAAAAAATATTTATGGTAGAATTATTAATAAAAAAGAGATTGTAGGTGACTTGATATGACCCAAAATTTATATGCAGAAGAAAGAAAAAATTCAATATTAAATATCATGGTTAGGGTGTCAAAACCTAACCGGTTTACTACTTTTCCTTGTTAACAGTGCGATTTTGCCCGCTCTTTTGGTATAATAGACGTATCAAAATGCTGACGGAGGGTGCTATCATGTCGTTTAAACC
>NZ_BAAGIR010000398.1:0-375 GCF_054658155.1 Alkalibacterium sp. m-11 | reverse complement strand
TATACAAGTATAAAATTTCAAAAATTACTCGCGGATAAAGAACTGCGTCAATCTATGTCACGAAGAGGAAACTGTTGGGATAACGCTCCCCAAGAATCCTTCTTTGGACACATGAAAGACGAAATAGCTTATCTTGGTGATGTTGAGGCGTTCTCAGACCTTCACCCCATTATTGATGACTATATGGATTATCATAATACAGAACGCTATCAGTGGAAACTGGCGAAATTATCTCCTAATCAATATTATGATTATTTTAAAACGGGTGTGTATCCCCTGAGTCATTTGGTGAAAACGCCTGATTTTCCTGAGATTCAAGTACCGATAGAATATCCTCATTAAAGCGATCAAAATATTTTTCCTCTAATTGTGTCC
>NZ_BAAGIR010000397.1:0-377 GCF_054658155.1 Alkalibacterium sp. m-11 | reverse complement strand
CGATATGTTGAATCTCAAAAGACAAGGAGTTGATTCCCATGCCTCAAACGATTACGGTTAAAATAAAGTTACTGCCAACGAAAGAACAAGCAGATATTCTGGCTGAAATGAGCGAAGAATATATCTCGACCATCAACTCCCTTGTAGTGGAAATGGTGGAAGAAAGAAAACCTACCCGTAAAACAAGCAAAGATATTGAGGCCTATTTGCCCAGTGCTGTAAAAGCACAAGCTACCTTGGATGCAAAAAGTGTGTTTAAGAAAGGGAAGAAAAAGAAGTTTGAAACAGTGCCTCTGCTTAAAAAGCCTCATTGTGTTTGGAACAACCAAAACTACTCTTTCGACTTCCGCTACATTTCAATGCCGATCATGATTGAT
>NZ_BAAGIR010000396.1:0-378 GCF_054658155.1 Alkalibacterium sp. m-11 | reverse complement strand
GTAATTCATAGCGATGAGAGTTTTGTTAACGAACAAAACTGTTCTCAATAAATCTATTTCTCGGTGTTGTTTCTTAACATGTTTGTGTTGTGTTTAATCAACTATCTAGTTTTCAAAGAACAAAGTCACACCCTAAAAAACAAGGATGCAATGGAGCCTAGCGGGATCGAACCGCTGACCTCCTGCGTGCAAAGCAGGCGCTCTCCCAGCTGAGCTAAGGCCCCATGGGGTATTAAATTGAGAGAGGATCTCTCAAAACTGAACAAAGTAAAAACCTGTGCAAGGTTCCGTGTGCCCTGATGGCACTATCCTTAGAAAGGAGGTGATCCAGCCGCACCTTCCGATACGGCTACCTTGTTACGACTTCACCCCAATCAT
>NZ_BAAGIR010000395.1:0-380 GCF_054658155.1 Alkalibacterium sp. m-11 | reverse complement strand
AAGTCCAATGGGACAACTGAAGAAAATGTTTGGGTAATGAAACACACAGAATGAGCCATTTTAATATTAAAATTGAAGAGTTACCATCTCTAGAAAAAAAGTTTCCGCCAAAGTCTTGACACATACGTGCAGCTGGAGAGCCTGGCTCTTCGAAAGGAATTACAGGCGCACGTTTCAATCTGTCTCCAATGAGTGATGATTTCGAAACGATTATTCTCAATCTGTCATCCGATACTGCTTGCGCTTGATCTGGCTGTTGCTGATTTTATCGACCGGTTCAACCGGGTGAAGCTGATCTTTTTCATAGAGGTAAAAGCGGCTCAGATCTGCCGTGTATTTGAGGGTCACTCGCTGACCAATGTACGCATAACCGACTTCGA
>NZ_BAAGIR010000394.1:0-382 GCF_054658155.1 Alkalibacterium sp. m-11 | reverse complement strand
AGCATCACCAAATTTATCGAAGAAGATTTACGATTGACCGTCAATAAAGAGAAGAGTCGAGTGACTACAGCCACAAAGTCAAAGTTTCTTGGGTTTCATTTATATAATCACATGGGAAAGTAGGTTGGGGATGGGAAAAAAGTCACCTTTTAGTAATAATTTATAAATCTGAGTAATTAAAAACACCGTCAAATCAAGGATCATTTTTCCTATATTTGACGGTGTCTTCTAATTCAGCTAGTTATTTCCCAGCCCCTAAACAACGTTTCCGTGAAAAGTTGAAGAAGCTTACTCGAAGAAATCGGCCAGGGAGTTTTAAAGACATTGTGACAGATATTAACCGAGTGACAGTAGGATGGATAAATTACTACAAAATTGCTTT
>NZ_BAAGIR010000393.1:0-382 GCF_054658155.1 Alkalibacterium sp. m-11 | reverse complement strand
AAAGTGAAAATTTAACGAGCAACCATACTTATTTAGTTATAAAAACTAAATTTCCCTAACTGGCATTCACTTTTGGCAATTTAATGGGCAAATCACCTATAAAAAATCAAGTTATGAATAATGCAGGTTCAACATTATCATTTGGAAGCATCGATTTAAACGGCCCATAATTATCATCAGAAGTAATTACTCCCAATATAGACGTTCCATGTTCAATATCAGCAATAGTTGAGTCCGAGTTTAACATTAGAGTATTCTCAAGTTTCGCACCCCTAAGAACGACGTTCTATCCTTTTACCGTAAAGATCAGTTAGAATATTGAACTTAAAAGTACAGAAAAAGACACCTCTCTTTGGTAAAATGTAGTTACCAACAAACATTC
>NZ_BAAGIR010000392.1:0-385 GCF_054658155.1 Alkalibacterium sp. m-11 | reverse complement strand
CTATTTCGTCTTTCATGTGTCCAAAGAAGGATTCTTGGGGAGCGTTATCCCAACAGTTTCCTCTTCGTGACATAGATTGACGCAGTTCTTTATCCGCGAGTAATTTTTGAAATTTTATACTTGTATAGTGAATGCCCTGGTCGGAATGGATCAGGGTTTTCTGTTGTTTTGAAATGTCATGGTTGATCAAAAGGTCTTCAATCATCTCTAAAACAAAATCAATACTTAAGGATTCACTTAATTGATACGCTAAGACCTGGTTCGTGAATGCATCAATCACGGCAGATAAATAAGCTTTCCTTCCTCGCCCGTAAAAGAGATAGGTGATATCTGTTAAGAGGATCGTTCGTGGACCGTAGGCTCTAAATTCTCTGTTAACGAGATT
>NZ_BAAGIR010000391.1:0-390 GCF_054658155.1 Alkalibacterium sp. m-11 | reverse complement strand
AGTCTTCAAGATTACTGGAAAATCATATCGTATGAAAGGAAAAATATAAATGGACTTCTAAATTAGACTGTCAAAAACCTACATTTTTATTCTGTCATAAACCTACAATTTTATACTGTCCTTGACATGATGTCTAAGGGAGAGCAGAAGTCGTCGTCAATGCAGGAATAAAAAGGGGGTAGTTTAGTTTGGTAATCATCTCAATGCATCTGATCCGGATGCTCGTATAACATCTACGTTGACTGAAGTTGGAATTATAGAAGTTGAGTGAACTAGGAAACTCCAAGGAATAATTGGGGGAATAGCTCTTAAATGAGCATACAATTGATTGGTTTTTACAGCACTATTGGATTTATCTCGTCAAACAGGTTTTGGTTTGATGGTCTAGAA
>NZ_BAAGIR010000390.1:0-392 GCF_054658155.1 Alkalibacterium sp. m-11 | reverse complement strand
CGCAATCGCTGTTTCTCGTAATGGCCTGTCTGAAAGAGACATTAATGAACGAGTTAGTACTATCTGAACAACATGTTCAAGACTTGTTAGATACCATCTTTGATAGTTTACCGGAACTCTTCAAGCCCTTTTTAAAAGAAAATCAGCTGAATCAAATATCAAAAGCGGCATAATAATCGGTACCAAGTCAATGACACCAAGGGTCAAAGGCTATTTTTTAACTGCAAAACTTGAGTTGATTAAGAAGGATAGTATTATTTGACACGGAGCTGGGAAAAAACCAGCTCTTAACAAACAAAAAGAACAATGAAAACCGTCGGTTTTAGATGGTCTTCATTGTTCTTTTGTATTTTTTCTGAAGATGTAGAAGTACATCCTCCTTTTCTTCGGAG
>NZ_BAAGIR010000389.1:0-392 GCF_054658155.1 Alkalibacterium sp. m-11 | reverse complement strand
ACCAACCAAACTACTTCCAAGAAAGGAATGGACAAGTGTTGTATACCCCTATTATAAACGCTCAGTTTGAAATTATCTACTATTGTCTGAAAGAAAATATCAGACAACAGGAAATGCTTGAAAAATACCGAGAATTAACGCGTTCCCTTATTGAAGAACGTGATCAGTTTTTAAAGCA
Organism: Alkalibacterium sp. m-11; assembly: GCF_054658155.1. Classification (NCBI taxonomy): domain Bacteria; kingdom Bacillati; phylum Bacillota; class Bacilli; order Lactobacillales; family Carnobacteriaceae; genus Alkalibacterium; species Alkalibacterium sp. m-11. The sequence continues at coordinate 214 of NZ_BAAGIR010000389.1, read as the reverse complement.
CTCCCGTGCTCCAAAAGCATCGGAACCTCTTAATCTTCCATATAAACATATGGAAATAGATGACCTTCCAATCATTAGAAAGGTACATGATTTAGATTATCAACGTATTCTAGATTATTCCGAAGACCTCGGTAAACCGATTAAACCTATTCGTCGGCGAAAAACATCACCTCAACTATCTAAAAAAGAAAAGTGTCCACGCTGCCATGCGCCT
>NZ_BAAGIR010000388.1:0-394 GCF_054658155.1 Alkalibacterium sp. m-11 | reverse complement strand
AGAAATACGTATGCCAAAAGTTATTCTAGAAAAAGTAGACGCATACCAAAAAGAAAATGGACTGCCTACAAGAACGGCAGCTATCCTTGAACTAATAAGAAAAGGTCTTGAGAAATAACTTCAAGCTCTCGCTTGACCTAAATTCATCTCCCACTTTCACTGGTGCTTCGTACCCATACGTTTAGAAGTGGGAGACTTCTTTCGGAATTACGTTAAATAGTCCCCTTACCTGTTTTTGATTATCTAATAACGAACTAGCCTACGACCAATCGAGTAGGAGATAAATGATTAATTCATTTATCGTCCTCTCACACCACCGTACGTACGGTTCCGTATACGGCGGTTCAATATCTTAAGTAAGCAGACTCTGCCAGGTCTCGTAGTGAAACTACGT
>NZ_BAAGIR010000387.1:0-395 GCF_054658155.1 Alkalibacterium sp. m-11 | reverse complement strand
TTTCTTCAATGATTTCTTATCTATGCATCCCAGCTGCCCCAAATGTAATCATACAGCCATCGTCTTTTATGATGTATGTTCAAGAGAAGTATACCTTAATCACACCTACTCATTTACATTACAGATCGCTCGCGTACGTTGCGCTAACTGTTCTTGTCTATCACGGATCCTTCCGGATTATGTCATTCCCCATAAACGCTATGTTGTCGGCCTTATTTGTCTCGCCCTGGACGTTACCCAATCCGTGAGGAGTGTGTCAAATCGAACGGCCCTATCCACAAAACTGATCCGGTATTGGCGGACGCAGTACAAGAAATGGCATGAGGTAGGGCTGCAGGCGTTAATGGGTCACCTTCCATTGGAAGAGTATCCGGTATTTTTACAGAGCTATAAAG
>NZ_BAAGIR010000386.1:0-396 GCF_054658155.1 Alkalibacterium sp. m-11 | reverse complement strand
ATCAATCATATGTTTTTTCACTCCTTCTCTGATATCTCTTCTCATTCCTATTCCACTCCAATTCTATAGGGGATAAGAAGAGTATATAAAAAATGTAGGAAAACCAACAATTTTACATTGTCATTTTTCTACATTTTATAACTGTTCTTTACAACGATAAATTCAACGTTTTTTATTGCTTTCTTTTTCGAGTTTATCCCAGCTGAACCGATATTTTTCAATAGCTTTTCGCGTTGCTTCTTTTTTCTTATATTCATATGTTTTCGACACAATGTAATCAATCTCCCGATTAATATAGTTTTTAGCTTGTCTATCATTCGCAAATTGAAGGGTTAGACGCCCATTTTTGCGCACAGCTATCCCTCGAAACTCCATTACATTGCCACATTCCGAACA
>NZ_BAAGIR010000385.1:0-399 GCF_054658155.1 Alkalibacterium sp. m-11 | reverse complement strand
CTGAAAAGGGCGTTCTATTTGTGTGTCTTCTTACAGTGTTTCAAAGAAATTCATACCAGTGTTCCATTGCCTTCCTCCTACATGCTCGATTTAGAGGCTGCCCTGACGTAAAAAGGGCAAATTCAAATCACTACGGAACAACGGGTTATCATCCCTTAGTGGCTTTTGATGGACTGACTGGTCTGTTTCTAGGTGCCGAACTTCGTCCGGGCAATGTGTACACGTCTAACAATGCAGAGGTCTTTTTAAAAGATATTATCCGACAACACAAGCAGCACTCATGTGATATGTTTTTAACTGTCCGAGGGGACAGTGGCTTTGCCAAACCTGAGATCTATGAGTTATGCGAGCAAGAAAAAGTGAAGTATATTATTCGTTTAAAAGTCAATGCACGACTGA
>NZ_BAAGIR010000384.1:0-406 GCF_054658155.1 Alkalibacterium sp. m-11 | reverse complement strand
TTTCTTCCCATGTCAACGCTCTCCTTTGAACTCATATAGTTGGGTTCATTATACAATAAAGAACCCTATAAAATAGAGAACGAATAAGGGTTTTTTATCCGTGTCTATTCTATAGGGTCCAGTTTATCCTGATGTGGGGCTTTTTTGTTTTATCGAGAACTCGTAAATGATACGAACCATTACCAATTCCATTACTACTTAGAAAAGGGTAATGGTTTTTATTTTCAAATGGCTAACTTAAACTTGAAATTTAGGAACAATCTCTTTTAAAAGTAAATGACTCAAGTTTCGCACCCTAATAAATGCTTCACAATCCTATCGGATTAACCCTCACCAAAGAAATTACGCAGCAATTTGTTCTTGGTTTGACTGATTTCCAATCAAAATTTCTTTGAATGCCGCCGGT
>NZ_BAAGIR010000383.1:0-408 GCF_054658155.1 Alkalibacterium sp. m-11 | reverse complement strand
GGGACTGCCTTTTGAGCCTACCCATATCCGATTCCTCTGTCTGCATGAAATCTGTGCAGACAAGAATGGAGTTCGTAGGAAGCCCCCACTTCAAAATCCGGAGGATTTAAGTGGTGGGTAGTTCACTTTTCCTAAAAGCTGTTGTGCTTAGGGGTGTGCAAAGTGAAAAAAGGGTGTGCAGTGGTAGAAGTCGAGGAAACTCGGCTATTTTTAAAACTTATAACGCAACTTGAAGTTGACACAAGCAATTTTAAGTTTTAGAAAGTATTGAAGATACGTATTATGAGCCAATTTCATAATTATTTGTCGTGTTTAACACCTGATAAATCAACTTTTTTAAAACATAGAAAAAAGGACCCCCCCATATGGTACAATTAGGTTGTCGACTAAGACACGTACTCCAGGAGG
>NZ_BAAGIR010000382.1:0-411 GCF_054658155.1 Alkalibacterium sp. m-11 | reverse complement strand
ACAAAGAGGAGGGGAATGTATGTTCAAGAATAAAGCGTATAAATTTCGTCTCTACCCCAATGAAAAACAGAAAGAGCAGATAAACAAAACAATCGGATCTGCTCGCTTTGTCTATAATCATTTCTTAAATGAATGGACGACGACATATAAAGAAACTGGAAAGGGCTTATCCAATACTAAATGTTCCGCTGTTTTGACTCAGCTTAAAAAACAGGTAGATACTTGGTGGCTGAAAGAACCGGACAGTATTGCTCTCCAAGCGAGTTTGGAACACTTAGCAGATGCTTTTGATGGTTTTTTTCAGAAGAAAAAAGACTATCCTCGGTTTAAAAGTAAAAAGCATCATCGTCAATCGTATACGACCAAGCAGACAAATAAGAATATTCGTGTCTCAGGAAACAAAATTAAACT
>NZ_BAAGIR010000381.1:0-412 GCF_054658155.1 Alkalibacterium sp. m-11 | reverse complement strand
GCTGTTGGTACTTCAATTATAGCCGGTGGGGCTCATTTTGTCTTTAAAAAAGAAACATCCCTCGACCATTTTTTCTCAAAATCGGTCGAGGGATGTATTCATTTTAGGGGAGTTTTTTCCCAGCCCCTTCTTATAATGGTGAGACGCTTTCCAAAGGTCCTAGACTATATATGAATAAAACAAGAGAAATTCCGTGGCGATCTATCTTAAAAAATTGGAGACGAAAACCACGCTCGATTGTATATTCAAGGTATTTCCCTTATTTACCTGGCAGAATTGCTTATTACGTGAACTACCCACCACTTAAATCCTCCGGATTTTGAAGTGGGGGCTTCCTACGAACTCCATTCTTGTCTGCACAGGTTTCATGCAGACAGAGGAATCGGATATGGGTAGGCTCAAAAGGCAGTCC
>NZ_BAAGIR010000380.1:0-412 GCF_054658155.1 Alkalibacterium sp. m-11 | reverse complement strand
ATGCGTATTAAAAAGAATAAATCTAAACATTCTACCTCCTATTCTGTTATTGAAAGTTATCGTGATCGAAATGGTCGGTCTACAACTCGTGTTGTAGAATCATTAGGAAACGAAGAAGAGATTCGAAAAAAACATCCTGGCGTTGATCCTAATGAGTGGGCTCACGCCTATGTACAAAAATTAACAGAGGAAAAGAAAAAGAATGCCTCACAGATTATTGCAAAATATAATCCGACTAAACAAATTCCGCTGCACAAAAGACACTCGTATAATATTGGATACCTCTTTCTTCAAAAGATTTATCATGAATTGAAGTTTGACAAGCTCTGCCAACAAATCCAAAAGGAAAATCACTTTACTTTTGATTTAAATGAAATATTATCTCGTTTACTTTATATGCGTATTCTTCACC
>NZ_BAAGIR010000379.1:0-413 GCF_054658155.1 Alkalibacterium sp. m-11 | reverse complement strand
GAAAGAAGTCTCCCACTTCTAAACGTATGGGTACGAAGCACCAGTGAAAGTGGGAGATGAATTTCGGTCAAGCGATAGCTTGAAGTTATTTCTCAAGACCTTTTCTTATTAGTTCAAGGATAGCTGCTGTTCTTGTAGGCAGTCCATTTTCTTTTTGGTATGCGTCTACTTTTTCTAGAATAACTTTTGGCATACGTATTTCTACGCGTTCTTTGTCAGACATATACTCACCTCCGACTTGATTGTAGTAATTACCATTTTTTTTGTTTTTTCGTGTTGTTTTAATGGGGCTGGGAAAAAACTCCCCTAAAATGAATACATCCCTCGACCGATTTTGAGAAAAAAATGGTCGAGGGATGTTTCTTTTTTAAAGACAAAATGAGCCCCACCGGCTATAATTGAAGTACCAACAG
>NZ_BAAGIR010000378.1:0-413 GCF_054658155.1 Alkalibacterium sp. m-11 | reverse complement strand
GCAGGACGTTGCCGTGCAGCTCTTTTTTTTATATAAAACATTCAAGTGATTCCGCAATAGCTCAGTTGGTAGAGCGCACGACTGTTAATCGTGTTGTCGCAGGTTCGAGCCCTGCTTGCGGAGTTTTGTCACGCTTATTTACCAGCGTTGATAAAAGTAACACCTTTAGGTGTGCTATAAACAGAGTAACATGATAAACGTTTAAAACTTTTTTTAAAAAAGTATTGACGGTTAATCAGTATAATGTTACGATGTATAAGTTGCTGCGAAATGCAAGCAACACACACTGAACGAGATAGATCTTTGAAAACTGAACAAAGTAGAAACAACCAAATGTGCAGGGGTCTTCGATTCTTTTGGAGTCGAAGGCAACAAACGAGTTAACATGGTTAACTCACAAGTAATACAATGAG
>NZ_BAAGIR010000377.1:0-414 GCF_054658155.1 Alkalibacterium sp. m-11 | reverse complement strand
AGGGGCTAAATAAAACGACCTTAGGTTCACAGTCAATGGTTTCTCGTTTTATTCATCAACTATCGGAGGAGAATATCGTTCAACTTCAATCAATTGCCAAGGCATTGACCACTATCTATATCGGCCAGAAAAATACACAGCATATGATCATTGACGTGGATTCTACTCACTCAGACACCTTCGGAAAACAAGAACAGACTGATTTCAATACTCACTACTTTGAATTTGCCCAAAATTTATAACAACACTTTATATGCCAAAAGCTCGAGGAATTCACATGTGGAAATCATGGAAGCCTCGAGCTTTTTGACTGTCCACAGCAAAAATCTGTGGACAAAATGCACCCTGTTGCGTGTTATAATTGATTCACCACAAAACAAAAAAACAGAACAGGAACTGAGGTTATTTTACCAT
>NZ_BAAGIR010000376.1:0-415 GCF_054658155.1 Alkalibacterium sp. m-11 | reverse complement strand
CTCAAGTTTCGCACCCTGATCAAACCTTGGAAAGCCTATCGGCTTAAGGTTAATCAACTAAATCAAACAGTGATGTGTGACGGATTGGACTCACTTCCAGCTAAAATTTCTTTAAATGAAGTCGGTAATGTCTCAATTAATTGATCCAACAGCTTCGTTACCTGCTGTTCAGATAGTACAAATTCACCTTCTAACAGCTCCTTTAACGCATGCAATAAAAGAGAGAGGGATTTTGTGAAGCGAATATTTTCGAGTTCATCGCACTCCAAATAAAACAGCTCTCCGATTGTTCGTGGATCCTGTTCATTTCGTGAAGCAAGGGCGAAGAATATATAGCGCATAAAGACAATAGTAGTGTGAGCGATCATGATATCATACTTTCGTCCGTATACTTCTTTTCCGAGCTGCAGGTAGG
>NZ_BAAGIR010000375.1:0-416 GCF_054658155.1 Alkalibacterium sp. m-11 | reverse complement strand
TTGCTTTTATTTACCAGGCTACCCCCGTAGTCCCTACGGTTGGAGTGTGTTAGACAAACTGTAGTATTTTAATGCCTTCGTTTAAAATATTGATACTTGCATTGATATCTCTGTCATGATGCGCTTTGCATTCTGGGCAGATCCACTCTCTGATATGCAGATGTTTCTTCCCGGCGTTATGCCCACAAGACGAGCACAGTTGACTGGAAGGATACCACTGACTGACTTTAACTAGAGAGCGGTTATGCCACTCCGCTTTGTAAGTGAGCTTTTTGACAAAGGCTGACCATGAAACATCCGAAATCTGTTTAGCCAGCTTTCGATTCTTCTTCATGCCTTGAATATTCAAATCTTCAATACAAATGATATCGTGGTTTTTGATGATCAGCGTACTGAGTTTATTCAAGAAATCTTCG
>NZ_BAAGIR010000374.1:0-417 GCF_054658155.1 Alkalibacterium sp. m-11 | reverse complement strand
ATGCCTTGGCAATTGATTGAAGTTGAACGATATTCTCCTCCGACAGTTGATGAATAAAACGAGAAACCATCGACTGTGAACCTAAGGTCGTTTTATTTAGCCCCTGCTGAAAAACTGGATCGTGACGCAGCCAATTGGCTGAAGAATCCGTTGAGTAACCGGCTATTAACTGCACAAGAACCTGCATAAATAAATCAATATAGTCATGTGTACAATAGTTTCTTGAATCGTCAATATGCAATAACTCGTTAACCAGCTCTTTGAACTTGATCTTATGAAAAAATTCAAAGAGTAAAAGGAGACCGGAATCATTGGATAATTGACCGCCATCGTTTGACATAACCAAATGGGGATTGAATTGTAGTTGCTTTTCTTGTAAAGTTGACATTGAGCACACCTCTTGTTTTTGTTGTTTTG
>NZ_BAAGIR010000373.1:0-421 GCF_054658155.1 Alkalibacterium sp. m-11 | reverse complement strand
GAACAGCGAGATTCTTAACGGCTTTGTTTTGGTAGCCGCATCCCGAGCAGAGTTGGCTTGAAGGAAAGTTCCGTGCGACAGCGATTATTTCTTTCCCATACCACTTGGCTTTGTATTCTAACATAGTGCGAAATTCCGCCCAACTTACTTCTGAGATGGATTTAGCTAATTTTCGATTGAGCATCATATTCTTTACCAACAAATCTTCGATACCGGTTATGTCGTGGTTTTTGACAATCTCGGTGGAGATTTTATGAAGGTAGTCGGTGCGTTTGTTTTTGATAGTTTCGTGAGTGTTGGCAACTTTGATGCGCTGCTTCTGATAGTTCTTCGATTCGGATAATTTTCGACCATCTTTGAGCGCTTGTATTTTCCTTCTGGATAGTTTGCGTTGTTCCTTTGCTAGTTTAGTTTCCAAAGA
>NZ_BAAGIR010000372.1:0-423 GCF_054658155.1 Alkalibacterium sp. m-11 | reverse complement strand
TCACCAAAGAAATTACGCAGCAATTTGTTCTTGGTTTGACTGATTTCCAATCAAAATTTCTTTGAATGCCGCCGGTAATGTGTCGATTAATTGATCGAGCAACGCCGTTACTTGTTGTTCGGATAATACAAATTGGTCTTCAAGCAGTGCTTTTAAAGCATGCAAAAGAAGAGATAAAGATTTTGTGAAGCGAATGTTTTCTAGTTCGTCGCATTCTAAATAAAAGAGTTCTCCAATCGTTCGTGGATCCTTTTCATTTCGTGAAACAAGTGCAAAAAATATATACCGCATAAAGACAATCGTTGTGTGGGCAATCATGATGTCATATTTTCGTCCGTAGACTTCTTTCCCGAGCTGTAAATAAGATTTACAGTACTTGAAGAACGTCTCAATGTCCCACCGTTTTCCGTATAGACGAATGAT
>NZ_BAAGIR010000371.1:0-433 GCF_054658155.1 Alkalibacterium sp. m-11 | reverse complement strand
CGTAGTTTCACTACGAGACCTGGCAGAGTCTGCTTACTTAAGATATTGAACCGCCGTATACGGAACCGTACGTACGGTGGTGTGAGAGGACGATAAATGAATTAATCATTTATCTCCTACTCGATTTTACAAGGAACTAAAATTCTGTGACAAGACGTCCTCTGTCCTTTTAATGGAATTTAAAGATCAATTAAAAGAACTGTCTTGATCACTATATGAATTGGACTGTGAGACTGGTGATAACTATAGTTTAGTGATAGCCAGTGCTGCTGAAGTCCAGCTGGTAATAAAGTAATTATATCTTACTGACTCAAGTTTCGCACCCCTAAGAACGACGTTCTATCCTTTTACCGTAAAGATCAGTTAGAATATTGAACTTAAAAGTACAGAAAAAGACACCTCTCTTTGGTAAAATGTAGTTACCAACAAACAT
>NZ_BAAGIR010000370.1:0-437 GCF_054658155.1 Alkalibacterium sp. m-11 | reverse complement strand
CAAGCGGAACGAGCTGAATATTTAATGGCGGATCGTGGGTATGATGGGAAACCATTGATTGATAAAATTGAACGACGTTCAATTACTGCAATTATTGATAATCGTCATATGTGGAAAGATGGCGAACGCACTCGTCAATATAAAGAAACAGATTTAATCTATGATGAAGATGGCCGTGTATTTTTTATTGATGATTGTGGAAAGTCTATTCCTTTGATTTATGAAGGCTACGACAGCTCAACAGATAGCTTACGATATAAATTTCATCCGAAGTATAGTGATTGCCGAATTTTCCGAATTAAACGTTCTGAACTCAAGTTTTGCAGTTGAATATCCAGGTTTAACCCTTGCGGTTATTGAAACTTCTTATAAATAATTATCAAAAAACACACAAAAAGACACCTCTCTTTGGTAAAATGTAGTCACCATAACAACAT
>NZ_BAAGIR010000369.1:0-439 GCF_054658155.1 Alkalibacterium sp. m-11 | reverse complement strand
GTTCGACCAATTAAGTAGTCCTGACTTTTACACAAATGCGACAAAGCTACAAATTGCCTTACTCGCCTACAATTTTGCGAATTGGTTTCGCCGACTCTGCTTACCTAGAAGTATGAGTAAAAGCACCATAGCAACTGTTAGAATTAAGCTGATTAAAATAGCAGGTAAAGTAATCAACACAGCCCGTTATACGACCTTCAAACTATGTAGCAGTTGTCTTTATAAAAAACACTTTTGGTTCGCCTTGAAAAAAATTCAGGGCATACCGCTTATTGAGTGACCCAATCAATAGCCATTCATCATTTTAAAAATTGAAATCATCTCGAGGGATAAGTCTGCCCATTTTTAAGTTTGATGGGAAAAAGCGGATAGAGAAAAGTGAAAATTTAACGAGCAACCATACTTATTTAGTTATAAAAACTAAATTTCCCTAACTGGC
>NZ_BAAGIR010000368.1:0-440 GCF_054658155.1 Alkalibacterium sp. m-11 | reverse complement strand
TACGTTCATGTGTATGAAAGAAGATCCCATGAAAAACCGTGAATTGAAACCTGGCTATAATCTTCAAGTTGCTTCTAGTAATCAATACGTCATTGACTACGATATCTTTTCAAATCCTACGGATACGCGAACGCTACTTCCATTTTTATCGGCCATTTCTACACTGGACTTATTCAAATATATTGTCGCAGATGCTGGATATGGCAGTGAAGAAAACTATGAATCCATCATCGATGACTATGAAAAGATCCCTTTGATCCCTTACGGCATGTATAACGCAGAACAAAAGAAAAAATATAAACAAGATCCGAAACGCCGGGATAATTGGTCATATGACGAAATAGAAGATGCTTATACCGACCTGGACGGTGTGCGGTTTAGTTTTACCCACTACAGCACACGTGTGGATAAACAGGGATATACGCGTCAGTTTAAAGTGT
>NZ_BAAGIR010000367.1:0-449 GCF_054658155.1 Alkalibacterium sp. m-11 | reverse complement strand
TGTAGGAACTCTAACTTTAGAGGATTTTCAGGTGCCTTGCAATGGCTTTTTATATTGCATTTTGCCGTCCGCAGAGTTGTGTACTTTTACCCTGCAATCTTATGTATTTTTATCTTGCCATAAACATGAGCTGACTATAAAGAAATTTTCTTCATTTTAGTTAGTGTGCGTAAATTGATTAAAGTAAATTGGGTTCTTTCGTTGTTCTTCAATTTGGTAAGAAGAGTTCTTAATTTAGCTCGTTTTAAATAACTTTGGACATTTTACGCAAAAATAGAAAGTTGCTAGGATAATAAAATAAATATAATAAAGGAATTTCTATTTGAACCAATTTCATAACTAACTTTTTAAAAAAGGAAACACTCGTCTAATTTCAAAATGACTATTTTTTAAAAATTACACGGCTATTTCTTTTCTGTTCTTTCTCTCAGCTAACCGTTGGTTTGCAT
>NZ_BAAGIR010000366.1:0-456 GCF_054658155.1 Alkalibacterium sp. m-11 | reverse complement strand
CAGTAAAGCAACGAGAAGTATAAGAAGGCATGTTTAAAAAACTTCGTTTTTTTGAAGTTTTTCGAGATATGTAAAATCACTTCTACAGTATTAGTCCGTGTACTGTAGAACACTGTTCCCGAAAGATAATAAACGGATCCACTTGTCGGGCATTGTTTTTGCATCATCATGGACGAATGGAATCCTCACAGGAACTTCGCCATCTAATGACTGATGTGGACGTAGAAAGTTGAAGCAGGCAGTAAAGCAAGCGACATGAGCACGTGCACCATTTTGAGATTTAAATCCATGGGTGCCACGGTAATTGCCTTTGTAAGTCCGGTTCAATCGTTCGATGATTTGTTTAAGGGGCCTATATTGTCTAGATACTTCGTCCTCGTTGGTTAAACCAATGACTTGAGTGATATCGAAGTTCAGGCCGTGTTGGGCCAGGAAATGTTGTGCCAGTTTGTAAAT
>NZ_BAAGIR010000365.1:0-458 GCF_054658155.1 Alkalibacterium sp. m-11 | reverse complement strand
GCATCCTGCGCAATGGGTACATTTATCTTTTTCTCGAGAGGCTGGTACGTCCTTACAAGTTGTAGTGCTTCAGCACGTACAACTATTGTTGTGATCGACCGACCAACGGGAGTAGTTAAGCTAGACAGTACAAAATGCATTACAAAACGTATACTTTAGTAAAAACTAAGAAACGAGGGACTATAGTGGATAAGTATTTATTCGAAGCAACCGTCCATAACACAGACGGCGTCGAAGGCACTGCTTTTGTCGAAGGTGAAGGCGGCTTATCCGTGACTACTTCTCATCCATTAGATGACTCTTCCGGTACGAATCCGGAAGAGTTATTTGGTCGTGCGCCCGGCATGGGCGACAACTTGGTGGTGAAAGTCCACTACAGACTTGGCAGTAGGAACTGTTAGCGAAAGTCAAGGGTGTCCGCCGTGAGGCGGAATCTGAAGGAAGACGGACGCAAATGC
>NZ_BAAGIR010000364.1:0-463 GCF_054658155.1 Alkalibacterium sp. m-11 | reverse complement strand
CCTTCATTCCCGTGTAAATTATAACGAGGAATGCAAAAAACATTGATATAAAAGGAAATTTCTGGCTATTCCTATTGAATTTCCGCACTTTCCACGTTATAATTATAACGTGGAAAGGCGTGATTTTATGAGTTTAGTATATGTAACCAACAAAAAGAACGGCACTACCTATGTTTACGAATCAACCAACTATTGGGATAAAGAAAAGAAGCAGTCGCGCAGCAAGCGTGTCTGCATAGGAAAACTGGACGAAGCTGGGAACCTGGTTCCCTCTAAGCGATTGGCTATGCCGCCGGCAAAGCAAGGGCCGGTACCATCCACCGTCATGAAACGAAGCTTCTACGGAGCGACCTATCTGTTTGACAAAATCGGAGAACTGCTTGGTGTTACAGCCGATCTAAAAGCTTGCTTTCCTGAAAGCTATAAGCAGATACTCTCGATTGCCTACTTCTTGATTTTGGAA
>NZ_BAAGIR010000363.1:0-466 GCF_054658155.1 Alkalibacterium sp. m-11 | reverse complement strand
TCTCAATGGCTTTATCAATGATTTTTATTTCTTGTTCAAATCCACGTATAACACGCATTTGAACACCTAGATTGATATCAATACTGTCTTGTGCTAGTTTGCCTAAGCGATAAGAGTCTGAGACAGACTTTCTAATGACTTTAGCTAATTTGACAGGATCTTTAAAGCGTCCTCGCCCAAACTTTTGAAGTAAAGCAGCTAGCTCAACGCTATTCATTGTCCGAATCTCAGCCATTGAAATATCGCCATTCATTAATTGAATCATCGTTGAACTAAACACAGAGGTGCTTATATTTTCAGCTTTTAAGTCACTCGAAAGAGTGTTGCACTTGTAATAAAGATTTTCCACGTAGTGCTGCTGGGCTTCGGTCATCTGACGAATCAACTGATAGCGTGTACGAGTAAAACGTAGGAGAGCAACGAATTTTTCTTCTCGTGGTTGAGTTTTCGTATGCTTTCCAGTTGT
>NZ_BAAGIR010000362.1:0-485 GCF_054658155.1 Alkalibacterium sp. m-11 | reverse complement strand
GGAACTCTTCAAGCCATTTTTAAAAGAAAATCAGCTGAATCAAATATCAAAAGCGGCATAATAATCGGTACCAAGTCAATGACACCAAGGGTCAAAGGCTATTTTTTAACTGCAAAACTTGAGTTATACAGTTCTAAAAATCTCAAATAATCGCATATCATTTGACTTCTTACTTGACTAGATAAAAATTGTTCTATAATTTCACATACACTTATAGGCTGAGAACACATTAAAATCACAGTTCTCAGCCTATAAATATATCTTTCTACCTATTTTGTAAAGTATTCGAACAATTTTCTATGATTACATTTACCTGAATTATTCATACCTCTAAATGTGGATAACTATTTCTATTAAGCTCACTGCTTTTTTAGACATTTTTAAGTATTAACTGTCTATCATGCCACTTTATATTCTTCTCGATTAGATCGAAAACAAAAAGATGGAAAAAAGAGTATAAAGACCCCTTGGTCTTACAATCGTCA
>NZ_BAAGIR010000361.1:0-487 GCF_054658155.1 Alkalibacterium sp. m-11 | reverse complement strand
AATTACCGTAGAACTAAAACAACCGTCAGCCTCATCAACTATCATTTTGTGTTTTGTCCTCGGTACAGACGAAAGATTTTCTTGAATCCCTCTCTCGAAGAACGGTTCAAGAAATTAGTTCAAGACATTTGTGATGAACAAGGCTTCCACCTCCTTGCTTTGGAGACGGATGAAGACCATGTTCATCTGTTCTTGAATGTGTTGCCGTCTGTCAGTCCTGCGGATGTAATGGCTAAAATCAAAGGAGGGACATCGAAAATCATCCGTGACGAGTTCTCCGAGCTGAAAGCAATGCCAAGCTTGTGGACTCGTTCTTACTTCGTATCCACCGCAGGAAATGTGTCAAGCCAAACGATCAAACGATATGTTGAATCTCAAAAGACAAGGAGTTGATTCCCATGCCTCAAACGATTACGGTTAAAATAAAGTTACTGCCAACGAAAGAACAAGCAGATATTCTGGCTGAAATGAGCGAAGAATATATCTC
>NZ_BAAGIR010000360.1:0-487 GCF_054658155.1 Alkalibacterium sp. m-11 | reverse complement strand
CGCCGTCAAGAAGCTCAAAAGAAAGCAACAGAAACCATGTTTGATTTACTTAATGCGCTACCTTTAAACCGTTTAAAAGCAAACACGATTCTCTTTGATAGCTGGTTTGGTCACGCTGCAGTCATTAAGCAAGTTGTCACAGACTATCCCTTACAGGTCATCTGCATGATCAAACCCATGCGTGCAACCTACGGCTATCAAGGGCAGCGCTATACCCTTAAAGAGCTCTATGCCCATTTGAAGAAAAAACGTGGACGCGCCATTATCAAAGCAGAAGCAATCGTCAGCCTTGGGCTAAATGATAAGGGTGAAGAGATTCATGCCAAAATTATATTTGTTAAAAACCGCAATAGTAAAGGCAAGCGTAATTGGTTAGCGTTACTTTCTACCGACACTGAACTGGAAAATGAAGAAATTATTCGTTTATATGGCAAACGGTGGGACATTGAAACGTTCTTTAAATACTGTAAATCCTACCTGCAGCTCG
>NZ_BAAGIR010000359.1:0-497 GCF_054658155.1 Alkalibacterium sp. m-11 | reverse complement strand
CTGTTGCTGATTTTATCGACCGGTTCAACCGGGTGAAGCTGATCTTTTTCATAGAGGTAAAAGCGGCTCAGATCTGCCGTGTATTTGAGGGTCACTCGCTGACCAATGTACGCATAACCGACTTCGATTTCTTTTCCCTTCAGTTTGACAATCCCGGTTTTATCCACCCTGTATTCCTTCGTATGCAAGAAAGCCTGCTCGATGGCTTCTTCACTCTTTCGACGAATATGCATCTGGTCTTCTCTAAACCGCTGCCAGGGACTCTGGCCTAAAGACCGGTGGTCTTTTATGTTCTTCTGCCTGATATAGTCAGTGAGGGAGTCGTTGAAAGCGGTCAGGGACTCAAATTCTTTATAGTCGATGGCCGGCATCCAGTCATCCTTTAAGGTACGAAAGGTCCGTTCGATTTTTGCTTTTGATGCACCTGAACGTACACGTGCATGGATTAAGTCAATGCCTAGTTGGGCAAGAATAAGGGCTAATTGCTTGTTTTTATA
>NZ_BAAGIR010000358.1:0-499 GCF_054658155.1 Alkalibacterium sp. m-11 | reverse complement strand
TGGTAGTGGTACTCACATTTTACCAAAGAGAGCTGTCTTTTTCTTTACCTTTAAGCTGATTAATCTAAATAATCCTTATAATGTAAAGGATAGAACGGAGTTCTTAGGGGTGCGAAACTTGAGTTATTAGCTATAATGATTTTATATTATATTATTAGATTCTCAGTTCATATTTTAGTGAAAGTTGATATGCCTACGAATTATATCGGTTTAATTCTCTTGAACAACCTTTATAAAGGTGTGGTTAAGGTTAGATTATAGTGTTTAAAAATAGACAAAGGTTAATTCTTGACATCCAATATAAAAAGGAATACACTACATGCTATAAAGTAAGTGTTTATATAAATTCATCTCAATCCCCCCTATACTCATGCAGTTACTGTCAAATTTTTTTGTTCTTAAAGGTCTATAACCGTTGTTCTATCAAGGAAAAGACAAAAAACACTTGCCCCTCCCTCATTTATCGGTAAAATAGTAGGTATCCGACTACCAAACTATC
>NZ_BAAGIR010000357.1:0-502 GCF_054658155.1 Alkalibacterium sp. m-11 | reverse complement strand
GTACGGTAGCCTTGATGACATGCTTCAATGCCTAATGCAATGACAAGGTGTGTTTTCCCTACACCAGGGTTTCCAATGAAAACTAAGTTTTCTTTTTTCTCCATAAAAGCCATATGTTTCAAGTCTAGAATCTCTTTTTTGTTAACGCTTGGTTGAAAGTTGAAATCAAATTCTTCAAGTGATGTCCGTTTGGGAAAGTGTGCGCGCTGGATGACACGTTCCACAGTCTGATTCGTTTGAAAGTCTAATTCTTGATTAGTTAATTCTAGAAGAGCTTCTGTTAAAGAAAGCTCATCCCGATTGGCAATTTCAATATAGTTTGGCACATATTCTCTCATATGTTTTAAATTCAAGGCCTCTAGATTATTTAATAGATTTTGATAGTTACTGCTCATTCGAAGGCACCTCCAGTAAATCATATTGCTTTAAACTTCGTTTAATATGTTCTTGGATGTCATCTTCTTCTTTGTGGCTCATGACATCTGATTTAAGTATCTGAACC
>NZ_BAAGIR010000356.1:0-510 GCF_054658155.1 Alkalibacterium sp. m-11 | reverse complement strand
AAAAACTCAGCAATGATTTGGGCGTCTAATTTATCATTCTTTTCTTCTGTCCAGACTTTAGAAAAACGATGAATAACCCGCGGGTTTTCTACAATGGTTTCAACGTTAATCAGTTTCAACTCTGGATCATTTGAGAAGAATAAGGACGGATGCATACTGTATTGACCAGTCGCTTCCATACCTACAAGTATTTTGTCAAAATCTAACTCCTCGTGAAAGCGAAGGATTTGGTCTTTAATCATTGTGGCGCCTGACTCACTATTCGCTACTGTCTCTTGCCAAAGAATCGTATTGGTATCATCTTCACGTAAGAGAAAACAAGCATCAAGCTTCGCTTTACTTACGTCTAAACCGACAAATAATTTCATGGAAGGGTTCCCCCTTTCGTTATAAATTTGGAAGGTAAGCTTGGTCACTCCGGGCTATCCCTGTAACACAATGCGTGCCTTAACCTCGCGCATAAGTATTTAACTCGTTTCTTGTGTAGCTGCCAAGACCGAAGGTTTCCTA
>NZ_BAAGIR010000355.1:0-513 GCF_054658155.1 Alkalibacterium sp. m-11 | reverse complement strand
TGATGAATTTGGACAATTCTGTGTTAGGGTGAGCTTTGAACAGGATATGAATGTGGTCTCTATCTTCATTCCATTCGATGAGAGTGATGTTGTAGTTTGTACTCATTCTTAGAAACATATCTTTGGCATAATCCGAAACAGGGGGCGTGATGACTTTTCTTCGATACTTTATCCTGAATAATTCATAGTACCTTGTCAGAACAGGCATTTATCCCGCTTTGATAAGGTTTATCACTCTATTCCTTCTTCACCCGTTGGGTGAAGAAAAAAACATACAAAAAGAGCACGCTCTATGTTATTGTAAAGTCGACGAAAACAACAAAAACAAGAGGTGTGCTCAATGTCAACTTTACAAGAAAAGCAACTACAATTCAATCCCCATTTGGTTTGAATTTACCCAAAATTTTATGATTTCCTGAACGGTGACAAAAGCCCGAGGTATACACATGTGGAAAACATGGTATCCTCGGGCTTTTGAGCAGTCCACAGCTTAAATCTGTGGACTAATTTCAT
>NZ_BAAGIR010000354.1:0-518 GCF_054658155.1 Alkalibacterium sp. m-11 | reverse complement strand
CTCCTGAACGTCAAGTTTTTCTAAAAAATCAATGTCAAATAAAGTGGGTTGTTGTATAATGGACATAAGGAATCCCTCCTGGAGTACGTGTCTTAGTCGACAACCTAATTGTACCATATGGGGGGGTTCCTTTTTTCTATGTTTTAAAAAAGTTGATTTATCAGGTGTTAAACACGACAAATAATTATGAAATTGGCTCAAGTACATAGCATGACTAATAGGGTGAAAGTGACCAGAAGTCACTTTCTCATCGAATGGAGCGGAATTTATCGCAGATGGCGAACTGATCCAGGTCATGTCAATAGACAAAGAAAAAATCGCCTGTTAATCCAGGCGATTTTTTTGTTCTAGAATAGGAAAGTATAAAGTTTTACCCGCTAGAAAGCCTATTACCTCAAACGTTAATCACTATCACTTGATTTGAAAAGAGAGGGGATTTAAAGGTACACTATACGTATGGTAGAGAAAAGCATTCGCATAGAAATGAATAAACTAAAAGCTATATTTCTGGACAATAA
>NZ_BAAGIR010000353.1:0-521 GCF_054658155.1 Alkalibacterium sp. m-11 | reverse complement strand
GCCTTACAAGCAGAGGGTCAGCGGTTCGAGCCCGTTAACCTCCATAGATCCATGAGCCGTTAGCTCAGTTGGTAGAGCAACTGACTTTTAATCAGTGGGTCACAGGTTCGAATCCTGTACGGCTCATTGCAAACGGCAATATGACCATCCATGCGTCCTTAGCTCAATTGGATAGAGCACCTGACTTCGGATCAGGCGGTTAAGGGTTCAAGTCCTTTAGGGCGCGTAAGATATCAAAATACAAAGGTTGCTTTAGATGGAAATCTTAAGCTGCCTTTTTTTGATACTCTCAGGATTGACGTTGCTTCTCTCTTTTCATTTGCCATAATTGTTGGTATAATTGTTAATAGTCAAAAATAGTCAAACAATCATCGATGCCTTATAGTCAATAGTAAAGCATTATGGTGTTAAGTCAAGAGAATAGATTATAAATAGACAACCTAATTTCATAAAAAAGGGTGCACTGAACTAAACCGCCACGCATTCGAAAATACGTTCGGTTTATGTCTTCGGATAGTCGT
>NZ_BAAGIR010000352.1:0-521 GCF_054658155.1 Alkalibacterium sp. m-11 | reverse complement strand
GAAAACAAAAAGATGGAAAAAAGAGTATAAAGACCCCTTGGTCTTACAATCGTCAAAAAATTAATATGATCTTCTGGAGTAGCTAATGCAACAGAACCAGCTGTTGAATATTCTCCAATATTGTCCAGAACAGTGAAGAGAAAACGTAACCTGTGGACAAGCGGACTTTTATTTTACGCGCATGTCGTGTCAGCCTTCCAGCAATGTGGAAAACTTTAAACCGAATAGTCGCCACCGTTGATTTTTTCTCTTTATCTGGGAATGTTAGCTCTTTCATCAAATGAATGACTGTATAGGCAATACAACTCATCATCATGCGAGCCTGATTCGCAAGAAACGTTGAACTATCGGTCTTGTCGAAGGAAAAACCATGTTTGATTTCTTTGATATAATTTTCCATTGTCCCTCTCTTTTGGTAGAGCTTGTACACTGTTTGGGCAGGTATATCAACGAAATTTGATACGATAAACTCAAACGTCGTAAATAAGAGTTCGCCAGCTTCTCGAGTGGCCTTTACAGCT
>NZ_BAAGIR010000351.1:0-534 GCF_054658155.1 Alkalibacterium sp. m-11 | reverse complement strand
TCTTTTCCATCTTTTTATCAAAATACATTCGTTGTTTGATTTTCTCGTTTACATGATAAGCATCTCTAAAATGTTCGTGTCGCTGGCATTTGCCAATGATTTGATGGAATTTATCTTTGTCGTAACCACTGCCTCCATCACTGTTTGAAATGACGATCGTCTCGCGTATATCATACAGCGACTCTAACCAAAGGCTTGCACGTTTAAAAGCTTCTTTACTTGATACAGTACTCTCAAACATTTTAGAATTAATTAAGACAGGTCTTTTCTGTTTTCCTTTATACTCTACCCCTTCATGAAACTGAACACGATGAATCTCAGGACGTTTTTTCTCCTTGCCTTTTGTAAGCATTAACCCGTCACCTTCAATAAATAAGACAGGCGTTTTTTTCTTATCTTTCTGAGATGTCTCGTCTTGAAGAGGTGCTGTTTCTGTCCATTCTTGAATGGTTTCACCGACTTTTTGAGTGATAGTATGAATGGTCGTATGACTCAGCGAAAAAGATGTAAGAAGATTAATAGCTTCTTCTGCTT
>NZ_BAAGIR010000350.1:0-540 GCF_054658155.1 Alkalibacterium sp. m-11 | reverse complement strand
CTTTACCGGAGAGAGTTTTCGACTAAAGAATGCACTATCCAAACACAAATAACTAAAAGAATCTTTCAGGTGCAAAATTGTGTAGTTTATCGCTGCAATGTTGTGTAGAAAAGTCTTGCAAAATACAGTTTCTAATAATAATCTTCAAAATGTTGATTTAATAAAATGCATTAATTATACAATACTGTTTTTTAATCGATGGAGTATGATACAGCAAAGGTTAGCGTTCCGATAACTGAGGAGGGTATAAATATGTTTCGTACCAAAGAACTAGTCGTTCCTTCCGGTGCAGTTTTGAGTTTATTTATAGCAGGCTGCAAACAGACGAGAGAGGTTGAATATCAGAATCCGAATCTGGTTATCAACACGTTTACTCGCTCTTCAGGTACCTATGATCTTTCCCAATCACTAGATGATTGTAAAGAACAGTTATAAAATGTAGGAAAATGACAATGTAAAATTGTTGGTTTTCCTACATTTTTTATATACTCTTCTTATCCCCTATAGAATTGGAGTGGAATAGGAATGAGAAGAGATATC
>NZ_BAAGIR010000349.1:0-542 GCF_054658155.1 Alkalibacterium sp. m-11 | reverse complement strand
ATCGCCTCCGATCTTGCGATATAGAGTTGGTGATCGCTTAGGAGTGCAAACACCAGACGCACTAATTTTCGTGCAGTTAAGACGAGGGCTCGTTTGTGTTGTGTTTTCGGTACTTCTTTATATTTTTTCTGGTAATAGGCTTCATACTCAGGAATATATCGTCTTACAGAGTTGGCAGCTTGAACTAAGTAATAACGTAAATAACGGTTTCCTGACTTAGACATTGGTGTCTTTTCTTTTTGATAGTTACCAGATTGATGTTTTGGCCAATAAAGACCAGCGTATTTTGCCAATTGAGCTTCATGGTTAAATCGGTCGATTTGACCAACTTCAGCGATAATGCCTGCGGCATAAACAGGTCCAATGCCTGGAATGCTTAACAATGTTTTGGCGCTATCGATGGTTTCCATAATATTCTCAATGGCTTTATCAATGATTTTTATTTCTTGTTCAAATCCACGTATAACACGCATTTGAACACCTAGATTGATATCAATACTGTCTTGTGCTAGTTTGCCTAAGCGATAAGAGTCTGAGACAGA
>NZ_BAAGIR010000348.1:0-542 GCF_054658155.1 Alkalibacterium sp. m-11 | reverse complement strand
TCGAGTATTGATCACTTTATCAAACAATTTACAGTCGGAACCCTGTTAAATCGGTCCAATATCAAAAAAGAAGAAGGAGTAAGTGTGACCGCTATCGTTACCTTCTTATTTACTGTTGCCTTTCATGGTGGAAAAAGTATGAATCAATTAGTGAATGATTCTGAAAGACAGCCGGGATTTAAAAAAGATACAGTGAATCGGTTCTTGAAGAATGAACGATTCAATTGGCGAACCTTCCTGCTATTACTATCTGAAAAAGTGATTGCGACGTTAATCCCTTATGTCCAAGAGGACAATGAACGGGTACTTATTCTGGATGATTCCATGTTTAGCCGTAATCGAAGCAAAAAAGTCGAGTTGTTAGCTAAAAACTATGATCATGCGAGCGGAAAATATATGAAAGGCTTTCGTATGCTTACTCTAGGTTGGAGTGATGGTCTCACCTTTATTCCGTTGGCAAAATCTTTTCTCAGCTCCAAAAAGAAAGCCAATCGCTTAAGTGAAGCAGATGAGCGAGTAGACAAACGGACCGTTGGATATAA
>NZ_BAAGIR010000347.1:0-555 GCF_054658155.1 Alkalibacterium sp. m-11 | reverse complement strand
TCTTTTTTCTTATATTCATATGTTTTCGACTCAATGTAATCAATCTCCCGATTAATATAGTTTTTAGCTTGTCTATCATTCGCAAATTGAAGGGTTAGACGCCCATTTTTGCGCACAGCTATCCCTCTAAACTCCATTACATTGCCACATTCCGAACATTCCAATGGATCTTCCCCAAATGATTCTATACGCCGCTTCCGCCAACCTAACGGTTTGATCATTTCCTTCGCATTGATTAACACTTTTTGTGTGTCAAGTTGAAATTGTTTGACCACTATCTTCATGAGTGTCTTAATACGACGAGAATACAAACCATAGTGGCGTACCATTTTAAACTGTTCATCTGGAATATGTCGGACAAGGCGTCCAATGAATTCCGCCACAGGTAGTTCCTCAACTTTCCATTCGCCATCCCGTTTATCTTGATAACTAAAGGCAACGACTTCACCGTCATACATAATGATGCGATGAAGAGCGATAGGTCCTCGCTTCATGTAGCGTCCAATATAACCGAGTAACCCTTTCACATGTGTTTTACTTCTCTTAGGCGCATGG
>NZ_BAAGIR010000346.1:0-559 GCF_054658155.1 Alkalibacterium sp. m-11 | reverse complement strand
TGAAATTAGTCCACAGATTTAAGCTGTGGACTGCTCAAAAGCCCGAGGATACCATGTTTTCCACATGTGTATACCTCGGGCTTTTGTCACCGTTCAGGAAATCATAAAATTTTGGGTAAATTCAAATGAAAAGAGTGTTTTTAGTTAAGAGTATGGAGAAAAGTGTATGCCCAATCTGTATGGGGAAACTTGAAATTATAGGGTCTAGAAGGCGGTACGTGATAGATGCTACTGGATGCAGAAAAATTCTTGTTGTTCGAAGAATGCGATGTCTTAACAGTGTTTGCAGAAGAATCCACCATGAATTACCTGATATCCTGGTACCCTATAAAATACACGCTGCTGAGATCTTGGAGAAGATCATCGAGAAAGATACCCAAGAGGTTCCCCTTGAAGAATCCACCATCCAAAGAATTAGAAACTGGTTCTATCTGTAGAAAAGCAAAATAATCCAGCCAGTAAATGTCACTTTATTCCGGCAGTTTTTTTTAAGAAAATGGGTCAATTAAGCGACAGAATCTGTTTATTCCAGCACGTTTGTCAGTTTAGACCAGCGGAT
>NZ_BAAGIR010000345.1:0-559 GCF_054658155.1 Alkalibacterium sp. m-11 | reverse complement strand
CCTTATTATATTCAGGCGTTAAACCAGTTGAGTGAGGAGCAAAAGGAACTCTATACTGTCGCACCATACTACTTAAAGCTACGATACGTCTATCGTCAGTTTAATTTAAAACTCGAGGACATCAAGTCCTATGGACTGATTGAATCGCCAGTTGACTTAAGTCGCATTCATGCCTCACCTCGATTATTAGGTGAGATTTTGACCTACCACGTTAATTACGGCCTTCCTGCACCTAAGGTTGCCGCATTAATCTACGACATACACGGAGTAAAGATTGGTAGACAGACGATATTAAACTACGCGGCAGCAGCAGGGGCTCAACTTTACACCCTTACTCAACACTACCCCTATGATCTTTCTGATCAGATCTGTGGAGACGAGACCTACATCCGTGTCGGGAAAAAATGGCACTATATCTGTTACTTCTTCGATGCAAAGAATAAAATCATCTTATCCCAAAGAGTGTCTGAAAAACGCAATACTGAATTAGCAATCAGGGCCATTCACGATGTGCTCGACCACTATATAGCTAGCGAAATCCCTGAGGATTTAAACCTCA
>NZ_BAAGIR010000344.1:0-560 GCF_054658155.1 Alkalibacterium sp. m-11 | reverse complement strand
TTGATTCATAAGAAGACCTCTTTTCTGGATTTGTGGTTATCTCTAGATTAAGGGTCTTCTTTCTTTTTGTCTACTTTAATTTCTTGCCCTACTATTTTACTTTCCGACAACTATTTTACACATAGAACGATTAGAGAATGGATAGATAACCAAAAAAGAGCGAAGAGTTAATCTTCGCTCTGTCTCGTACTAAGTATAAGAAATCCGATGGTGCCGGTAGTATGCCAGTTTAGGTTGAACCCGCTAATAGCAGGTGGGCTTCACCAGAAAAATATCTGACTTCCAAGTGATAAGGCATGTCATCAATTCTTCCTTTAGAATCCCAATGTTTTAATACAATGTTCGGTCAACACAGTAGTTTGGCATCGCGTACACCTCAGAATTCTTATCTTTATATTAGCACAGGGGGAGCTTTTAGTCAATACAGACAGCTTTTGAATTTGCCCAAAATTTATAACAACACTTTATATACCAAAAGCTCGAGGAATTCACATGTGGAAAACATGGAAGCCTCGAGCTTTTTGACTGTCCACAGCAAAAATCTGTGGACAAAATGCACC
>NZ_BAAGIR010000343.1:0-572 GCF_054658155.1 Alkalibacterium sp. m-11 | reverse complement strand
CAATCGTTGTGTGGGCAATCATGATGTCATATTTTCGTCCGTAGACTTCTTTCCCGAGCTGTAAATAAGATTTACAGTACTTGAAGAACGTCTCAATGTCCCACCGTTTTCCGTATAGACGAATGATCTCTTCATTTTCCATCTCGATATCTGTGGATAATAACGCTAGCCAATTACGCTTGCCCTTACTGTTGCGATTTTTAACAAAAATGATTTTTGCTTTAATCTCTTTCCCTTGATCATTGAGCCCTAGGCTCACAACAGCTTCTGCTTTAACGATGGCACGCCCGCGCTTTTTCTTTAAGTGGGCATAGAGTTCCTTAAGCGTGTAGCGTTCGCCTTGATAGCCATAGGTCGCTCGCATGGGCTTTATCATACAAATAACGTGTAATGGATAATCCGTTACCACTTGCTTGATCACAGAAGCGTGACCGAACCAGCTGTCAAAAAATACATTGAAGCAAAGAATGGAGAACAGGCATGACGATCAAATTAGTTGCCATTGATCTGGATGGCACATTATTGAATGAAGAACATAAAATCAGTCCAGAGGTGAAGCAGGCTATTCAGGC
>NZ_BAAGIR010000342.1:0-579 GCF_054658155.1 Alkalibacterium sp. m-11 | reverse complement strand
ATAAACCTAAAACAAGGAGGACATATCCGAGTAAATTAGATTCATTCAAACAAATCATAGATACTAAGTTAGAAGATCAATGTACCGCTAAAAGTATCTTCAAATTCATACAAAAGAAAGGGTTCGATGGGAGTTACAGTCTTGTTAGAGACTACTGCCGTGGAGTGAAAAAAGAACGGATACAGAAAGCAACTGTACGTGTCGAATATACGCCTGGTCTTTCAGCACAAATCGATTGGAAAGAAGAAATGCGACTCATAAGCAGTCAGGGAGAAGTCTTCCGCTTTAATATTTTTCTTTATATATTGCCCTACTCAAAGAAGAAATTTATTACGCTTACCTTTGATCGTAAACAAGATACATTGTTTGAGTGCATGAATGATGCCTTTTATCACACCGGTGGTGTTCCAGAAGAAATATGGTTCGATAATATGAAAACTGTCGTCGACCGATCACGAACTCAATTCTCTCAGGTTCATTTAAACGATCGCTTCTATTCTTTTAGTAAAGATGCAGGGTTCAGAACAATGGTCTGTCGCCCTTTTCGCCCCCAAACAAAAGGCAGCGTAGAAGCTCTCG
>NZ_BAAGIR010000341.1:0-585 GCF_054658155.1 Alkalibacterium sp. m-11 | reverse complement strand
CTGTTCACTTCACTACTCCAAGAGAATGGCCTGCTTCATGAGGAGGCTTTGTTTATTGACGGCACGAAACTTCAAGCTGATGCCAATATTTACTCCTTCACTTGGAAGAAGGCCATCGATCGTTATGAATCAAAGCTGAACGAGAATGTCGAAGCATTGTATGAAACCATGATTCAGTCACAAGTGGATATCTGCCTTTCAAAAGAGCAGTTAGACACATCAGAAGGCATTGAAACGCTGATTGAGGCAATTGACACCTCGCTAGAAGCGGTTGAAGAATCTATCCAAGAAGAAACACAGATTCCCAAAGGTGGTTCTATACACAAACGACGACGTCGTCTATTAAAAAAGCACCGCAACAAGTGTGTCAAAGATTACCTTCCGCGAAAACAGTCATACGAAGAAGCCCGCGCAACCTTTGATGGACGAAACAGTTATTCCAAAACGGATAAAGACGCTACGTTCATGTGTATGAAAGAAGATCCCATGAAAAACCGTGAATTGAAACCTGGCTATAATCTTCAAGTTGCTTCTAGTAATCAATACGTCATTGACTACGATATCTTTTCAAATCCTACGGATACG
>NZ_BAAGIR010000340.1:0-585 GCF_054658155.1 Alkalibacterium sp. m-11 | reverse complement strand
ATTAGCTATTCTTCCAATTTTTACACCTATTGAAGGTCTATGTTGGCTTTTCTTCAAAGCTGCTCTCACTGCACCCTTAAACTCCGGCTGGAGTTTCGTTGTAAGTTCCGGTATTTTATCTGTTAGCGCTTTGAGAAACGTTCCGTTCTTACGTGCAGAAATGATCGCTGCTACATTCCCAGCACCTTGAGCTGAAAACCCTCGTCCTTGTCGTTTCATACGATAACTATAAGGACGATGATTACTTTCGCAAACACCAATCCCTTTATTTACGGGTAAATCCCTCATTTTAAATGGTTTAAGACTTTCCCAATTTCTATATAGATAAGCTTTTAACATGGTAAGTTCTTCCTGATATTCAGTTGCTTTTTCATTGTTAATTTCAATGCGACTCTCCGTTGTAGCGATTATGGTTTCAATACGATCCCAATCGTATGTACGCACAGCTTCTTTCATTTTCTTTTCCATCTTTTTATCAAAATACATTCGTTGTTTGATTTTCTCGTTTACATGATAAGCATCTCTAAAATGTTCGTGTCGCTGGCATTTGCCAATGATTTGATGGAATTTATCTTTGTCGTAACC
>NZ_BAAGIR010000339.1:0-587 GCF_054658155.1 Alkalibacterium sp. m-11 | reverse complement strand
CGCTGCCATGCGCCTCACCAGTATCTTTACATAAACAGTAAAAAAACTGGCCAGAGACTGTGTAAAGTGTGTAAGCACACGCATATCCCTGGAAAAGAATCCGAAAAACCACGCTTAATTCGTTGCCCGCACTGTATGGGGGCACTGGAGAAAATCAAAACCCGGGAAGGGTTCGAGATTTTCAAATGTAAAAAGAAAGCCTGCCCGTACTACCAACAGCGAATGCGTGAGATCCATAGAGATTCATATCTGAAAGCCACTTATTTAGCAGATTCTCAAGGATTGAAACTGCATTATATTTATCGAGATTTCCAAAAAGAATTTCAGCCGCTGGCTAAAGAGACTCCGGTCAAACCAACTGTCGATTTATCTCGTATTCACAAATCACAACACGTGGTTTCTTTAGCGATGACGTACCACATTAATTATGCACTCTCTGCTCGGAAAACCGCAGCAATTTTATATGATGTTCATCAAGTCAAGGTATCTCATCAAACCATTTTAAATTGGGCTGAAGTGATCTCCTTATGGGTTAAGCCGTTTACGGAGAATTATCCTTACCAGTTATCTGATCAATTTTGTGGAGA
>NZ_BAAGIR010000338.1:0-590 GCF_054658155.1 Alkalibacterium sp. m-11 | reverse complement strand
AACCAACGGTTAGCTGAGAGAAAGAACAGAAAAGAAATAGCCGTGTAATTTTTAAAAAATAGTCATTTTGAAATTAGACGAGTGTTTCCTTTTTTAAAAAGTTAGTTATGAAATTGGTTCAAATAGACAAATAGATTGCAGTACATTCTCTTCAAAAAAAATTACTTCAATTTCTTTAGATGCGTCATACTTATTTAGTTCCACAACTTATGATAATCTTCTTTTCTATTATTTCCTTCAATATGCTCGATAGTGACGTTGATACATGATTCTTTAACTTGATTTCTCATTTTATTCGACCATAATATCAGTGCACTGAATGATCAGCTCAGCCATTTCTTCTCCTGCCAAAAGCGCATGAACTTCATAACCATTATCTAACCGATATAGCTCTTCATAAAGCCAAATACTTTCTTTGATCTGACCTTCCTGTTTAATGATTTCAGCTTCTCTAAAAGTCACTTTAGTGAACTACCCACCACTTAAATCCTCCGGATTTTGAAGTGGGGGCTTCCTACGAACTCCATTCTTGTCTGCACAGGTTTCATGCAGACAGAGGAATCGGATATGGGTAGGCTCAAAAGGCAGTC
>NZ_BAAGIR010000337.1:0-599 GCF_054658155.1 Alkalibacterium sp. m-11 | reverse complement strand
CTATGTGTAAAATTAATGTCGGAAGAGGGGAAATTCGACCTAGACAAAAAGAAAGAAGACCCTTAATCTAGAGATAACGACAACGCTAGAGAAAGAGGTCTTCTTATGAATCAAATTATATCAGAAATCATCACAACTTTAAAGGATTCTTCTTCCCTTTTAGAAGCAGAATTAGCCTTAGAAACGGTTTTTCAACGTATCACTCAACAGTTACTCAGTGCCGCTATTAAACAGATTGATTTAGAATTACTTCATGATTACAAAGAACAAGGATATGAGATTGACAGTGTGCCTGACCGTACGCTTCAATTTACATTCGGAACCGTTGAATTTGAACGCCACCGTATGCGAAAAGAAGGCGAAAAAAGTGTGATTCCTTTTGATAAAGCCGTC
The DNA here is from genome assembly GCF_054658155.1 of Alkalibacterium sp. m-11. Classification (NCBI taxonomy): domain Bacteria; kingdom Bacillati; phylum Bacillota; class Bacilli; order Lactobacillales; family Carnobacteriaceae; genus Alkalibacterium; species Alkalibacterium sp. m-11. The sequence goes on along the minus strand of NZ_BAAGIR010000337.1, from coordinate 206 downwards.
GGCTTAAAGCCTAGAATCCGTAATTCTCCTCTTGTAGAGATGAAAGCAGCTCAAATAGCTTCAGATGGAACGTACCGCAAAGCAGAAGAAGCTATTAATCTTCTTACATCTTTTTCGCTGAGTCATACGACCATTCATACTATCACTCAAAAAGTCGGTGAAACCATTCAAGAATGGACAGAAACAGCACCTCTTCAAGACGAGAC
>NZ_BAAGIR010000336.1:0-605 GCF_054658155.1 Alkalibacterium sp. m-11 | reverse complement strand
TCATTTTGCTCTAGAAACTTGATAAATACCCTGATTCTTTGTCGACGTGTGCTAATACTAGTTGGATTGTTCCCAATGGTTTGTAGCCAATTTTCATAGTCTGATAATGGAGTTATATAATTATTATGAACTGAATATAGATGGTCTGAAAAATATTTTTTCTGTGGGGAGATGCCTTGTATAACATCTTTAAAAACTAAGATTACCCTAGCCTTAGATCTCAGATAATTCGTTTTTGGTTTTTGATAGGGGATTGTTTTGGTTACTGAATAGTAATAGTGAGGTAATGCCTTGTCTATATTCTCGCTAGCCACTAAATAAGAATCATTAAATTTTGACATAATTTTAATATAAAAATTTTGCGTGCGATGATTAGGGTAATGTTCCTTAATATACTTTTCAAACTTCTGTAGTAATTTATCTGCATCTTCACAACCGTCGGTTGAAATACTCATGGAAATCCCTCCTCTAATATGTACGTTACTGTCAAATTTTTTTGTTCTTAAAGGTCTATAACCGTTGTTCTATCAAGGAAAAGACAAAAAACACTTGCCCCTCCCTCATTTATCGGTAAAATAGTAGGTATCCGACTACCAAACTATCCC
>NZ_BAAGIR010000335.1:0-605 GCF_054658155.1 Alkalibacterium sp. m-11 | reverse complement strand
TTTCTTCAAAAGATTTATCATGAATTGAAGTTTGACAAGCTCTGCCAACAAATCCAAAAGGAAAATCACTTTACTTTTGATTTAAATGAAATATTATCTCGTTTACTTTATATGCGTATTCTTCACCCTACATCTAAGAGAGGAACATTGGAACAAGCAAAAGAATTGCTTGAACCCCATTCGATCGAACCACAGCACATCTACCGCGCTCTTGATGTTTTAGAGAAGAATATAGACCGCATACAAGAAACAGCCTATAAAAATAGTGTGTCAATTGTCGATCGACAAACGGAAGTCCTTTATTATGACTGCACTAATTTCTTTTTTGAGATTGAAGAAGCCGATGGCTTGAAACAATACGGAATGTCTAAAGAAAATCGTCCGAATCCAATTGTTCAAATGGGATTATTCATGGATGGAAACGGGCTACCGCTTGCTTATAACCTCAATCCGGGAAATACAAATGAACAACCCACGTTAAAACCTCTTCAGAAAAGGATTATGAAAGATTTCGACTTATCAAAAATGATTGTGATTACTGACGCTGGTCTCTCTTCTGCAGATAACCGAAAATACAACACATTAGGACAAAGAGGGTTTGTGAC
>NZ_BAAGIR010000334.1:0-606 GCF_054658155.1 Alkalibacterium sp. m-11 | reverse complement strand
TCTACTACTATCTTATAACCTTCTTCATAATAACCAATCACTCGCTCAATTGCTTGGTGAGCGTTGCGACCTTTACGAAAGCCGTAACTATATTCTGAGAAATAGGGGTCTATAATTGGGTCAATCACTTGTAATATAGCTTGTTGGACGACACGGTCTCTTACCGTTGGGATTCCTAATAGTCGAACCCCACCATTTGCTTTGGGTATTTTTACACGCTTAACTGGTTGTGGTTGATAAGTTCCGTTCTTCAATTTTTGGACAATCGCTGACCCATAGGTCTGCATATGCTCCTCTAATTCATAAACGGTCATCTCGTCTACACCGGGAGCTCCTTTGTTTTTAAGGACTTTTTGAATAGCTCTTTCCATGTTGTTTTTACTGACTACTCGGTCAATAAGTGAGATATCATTTTGTCTGTTCATATCTGCGTTACGCCCCTACGCACTCCTACATATTCTTTGCTTCCAGCTTATCCTTCTGTAGGTAGCCATCTCTACGAACTTAATCACGATGTTGGCTGCGATACTGGTGGCGTATCCACCTCCTTGATTTCCAAAATTGTTATTGTTCTGTCCTTCCTAGCCATAAGGCTAGTACTATGAC
>NZ_BAAGIR010000333.1:0-609 GCF_054658155.1 Alkalibacterium sp. m-11 | reverse complement strand
ATCGCAATACGATGCTTCGTTTTCCAAAGTGGGATCGCACCCATTCCCATCCTTACGGCAGCTGTATTCCCTCGCAAAGAAGCAGCGATCTGTTTGCCTCGGTTACGGAAGAAGCTAAAAATCGTTTTTTCAGCCTGCAGGCTAAGCGACGGACGGAGAATGAATATTGGGCTTATGATACTACCAGTGTTTCCTCCTATTCAGAGTCTCTTAAGCAAGTCAAATACGGTATCAACAAGGACCACGATCCGCTTGCGCAGATCAATCTTGCTTTGTTGTTTGGTGAAGAATCTGGCTTACCGTTTTACTACCGCAAGTTAGCAGGCAATATAAGCGATGTCAAAACAGTGAAGCACTTGCTTGCCGATCTAGGCAATCTTGGTTTTAGCAAGGTCAAACTCGTAATGGACCGAGGGTTTTACAGCAAGGAAAATATCGATGCCTTGTACCAAAATCATTTGAAATTTTTGATGGCCACAAAAGTATCCCTGAAATACGTGCAGGAAGAACTGAACAAGGTTCGAGATAACATCCGCACACGCGCTAATTACAATGCCAGCTACCAACTTTACAGCCATACTGCAACGATAGACTGGGAGTATTCACAGA
>NZ_BAAGIR010000332.1:0-610 GCF_054658155.1 Alkalibacterium sp. m-11 | reverse complement strand
ATGAGACGTACATTCGTATTAAAGGAAAATGGAACTATCTTATTTTCTTTTTCGATGCCATCAATAAAATCATCTTGTCTGATCATGTATCCGCTCATCGTGATACGGACGCAGCTATTGAAGCTTTGCGAGAAGCCTTGGTCAAAATCAATCTGGAAGAACGGGAAAACATTAACTTCATCGTTGACGGCAATCCCATTTACTTGCTTGCCCAACAATACTTTGCCAAGCATGATATTAAATTTGATATCACTCAAGTCATTGGCTTAACCAATGAAGACGAAGTTTCTCAAGAATACCGTTGGTTAAAACAAACGATTGAACGCTTAAATCGTTCATTTAAATCAGATTATAGAGTGACGAATGGCTTCAAAAGTATGAATGGTGCAGAAGTGCGTATTACATTGTTTACGACTTTTTATAATTTTTTGCGCCCACACCAGGCATTAGACTATAACATCCCTGTAGCTATTCCCGAGGTGCAAAAACAAGCTCACATGCCCGCCAAATGGTTAACACTCATTGAGTTAGCACAAGATTACGTGGAAAGTGTAGCCTGATTTGGCATCAGAGCCCAGAATCGCTTTAAAAGAGCTCAAATGACCGTAGA
>NZ_BAAGIR010000331.1:0-617 GCF_054658155.1 Alkalibacterium sp. m-11 | reverse complement strand
GAATTTAAAATAGGCACCTTGTTACACCAATCAAATATAAAAAAAGAAGATGGTATCAGTACGAATGCTATCGTTACTTTTTTATTCACAGTCGCTTTCCATGGCGGAAAAAGTGTGAATCAGTTGTTAGAGGATGCTGAAAGACAACCAGGATTTGGAAAAGATACAGTCAACCGTTTTTTGAGAAATGAACGGTTTAATTGGCGTAAATTCTTACTTTTGTTCACTTCAAAAATCATTGCCACCTTGATACCTTATGTCCAAGAGGACAAGGAACGTGTGCTTATTCTGGACGATTCCGTGTTTAGTCGTAATCGGAGTAAAAAAGTAGAGTTGTTAGCCAATAATTTCGATCATGCCAGTGGTAAGTATATCAAAGGATTCCGTATGCTAACTTTAGGATGGAGTGATGGCCATACCTTTATTCCGCTGGCTAAATCTTTCCTGAGTTCCAAGAAAAAAGCTAATCGATTAAATGAAGCCGATGATTGCATAGATAAACGAACCACTGGATATAAGCGTCGTCAAGAAGCTCAAAAGAAAGCGACAGAAACCATGTTTACTTTACTTCACTCTCTACCCTTGCAAAAATTAAAAGCACAAACGCTCCTTTTTGA
>NZ_BAAGIR010000330.1:0-619 GCF_054658155.1 Alkalibacterium sp. m-11 | reverse complement strand
AAACCGATAGCCTACGGCATTTGGATCAACAGTTGGTCAACCCAAACTTAAAAAAAGTGATTGATATTGAGTCCATTAGCTATTCTCAATTATCCCGTGCCCTGCGAAAGATGGAACCCTCTGTATTGATGGAGATTTTCACGCAATTACTTTCACTGGTTCATGAAAAAACAGTGGTGCAATCAAACGAAAGAGTGTTTCTAATTGATTCGTCCACTTTTTCACTGAATAAAACACGGTATCCCTGGGGCACGTTTCGCCCGACTAAGTCGGGAATCAAACTGCACTTAAAGGTCTGTCATATGAAAGAAGGATGGGTGCACCCTGAACAATTCGAACTGTCCCATGCATCTGAACACGACCATGATCACTTGAACGTCTTTATCAATGAGAAACGGGCGACCTATGTTTTTGATCGAGGGTATCTGGATTTCGCTCAGTTTGATCAAATGAACTGGGAGGGCTACTTTTTCGTTTCCCGCATTAAAAAGAATACAGCCGTTCATGTTCAAGCGCACCTGGAAGTGTCTCATGAATCAGGGATTATCAGTGATCAATTGGTTCAGCTGGGAAAATCGACCTACCTGACGGGTTTGTTTCGCTTAGTAACGATTGAACG
>NZ_BAAGIR010000329.1:0-620 GCF_054658155.1 Alkalibacterium sp. m-11 | reverse complement strand
AGTCAGTCTGTCAATTCAAGTTATTACCAAGCAGTAGAACAAAAATTCAAACCATATATTTTTTCAAAAGAAAATCTTAAAAAACTCCTATGTGTTACTGACAAATTACCAAAAGCCAATCGAAGCAATCACCATACAATTGTTTATCCTGTACTAATAAGGATATTGATCGGAACCGGCATGAGGATATCCGAAGTATTAGCATTAAAGGTTTCTGATATCGATTGCCAACAAGGGATTATCAAAGTAACCAACAGCAAAAATAACGTTTCGAGACTAATCCCACTATCTGACAGTCTAATCAAAGCAGTCAATAACTATTTGGATAATATAATAGATCAACCAGGAGACTCATCGCTATTTATTTCACCATACACTCAAAAAGCATACTCATACGATGCAGTAAAATACATGTTTCAAAAAATTTGTAAATTGGCTGGTATTTATACTGAAGATAATAAACTACCAAATATTCATTCTTTACGACATACGTTTTGTACTTACAGTTTAGAACAAATGTTGGAAAATGGAATGGATATATATTCTGCAATACCTATATTAGCTGCATATGTTGGCCATGTAAATTTGATAGATACCGAACGATATATCCATTTTACAAA
>NZ_BAAGIR010000328.1:0-621 GCF_054658155.1 Alkalibacterium sp. m-11 | reverse complement strand
GAGGGTGCTGAAAAAGAAACCCTTTTTAAGGGCTATAAATGGGTAAAATAAATAATCAGTGATTATCTGGTAAATTTCAAGGCATTTACACAGGTAGCACTGATTATTTTTGTTTGTGTTCTATTAATTTTTCTTCATTCTCGCTCTTGAGCTTAATTATTCGCTTCATATTCACCACGAAGAGCGTAGTGGCTCCTTGTATATCCATGCCAAATAAACCAGATGATTTCGCCACTTTATATCCATGACGGTTCTTCAACTCGTTATTTTTTGCTTCAATTTTATATCGTTGTTTAGAACGTTTTTTGAAGTATTCAGTTTGTTCAAACTTCATCTGGTACTGATGTTCCTGGCTTTTTAAAGTAATAGAATAGGTTTTTTCTTTTGTGTTCTTATAACACCCTTTTTTTAGTGGACACTGCCTACACTTTTCGATATCAAAATAATAGGTCATACATTGATTTTTATTTGTGTTTTTTCTGCCAGTTCTTGCTTTACGTGTGGCTTGATGTCCTGCCGGACAAACAACCATTTCGGCATCCTTATTAAATTCAAACTCTTTATGTCCTTTGCGTGTACCTTCACTCACAATTGGATTTAATTTGGCTATTAAATGAATAT
>NZ_BAAGIR010000327.1:0-622 GCF_054658155.1 Alkalibacterium sp. m-11 | reverse complement strand
GGGTTTTTAGTATAATGTATGTAAGCGTTACGAAAATGAAGGAGTGTTGAGAATGTTGTCTTCACAAGAACAGCTACTATTAAGTCCTCATATGGATTTATATGATAAATTAATTCCAAAAGACCATTTATTAAGACAATTAAACGAACTCGTTGATTTCTCTTTTATTTACGAAGAACTATCTGATAAATATTGCCAAAAAAATGGTCGTCCAGCTGAAAGTCCGATAAAAATGTTTAAATACCTTCTGTTGAAGGTTATTTACGATTTATCTGATAGAGATTTAGTTGAACGTGCTAAATATGATTTATCATTCAAATATTTTTTAGGCCTTATCCCTGAAGATGAGGTTATTCATTCGACAGCCCTCACTAAGTTTCGAACACTTCGTCTAAAGGATATAAATCTATTAGATTTTCTCATTAATAAGACCGTTGAAATTGCCTTAGGCAATGATTTAATCGATTCCCGTAGTTTAATCGTTGATGCGACCCATACTTTATCAAAATATTCTGCACGAAAACCTCAAGAGGTTCTTCATGAACGTGCGAAGCAGTTGCGGAAATCTGTTTATCAAATAAATGAATCGATGAAAACGGAATTTCCCAAACGAAATGATAGA
>NZ_BAAGIR010000326.1:0-631 GCF_054658155.1 Alkalibacterium sp. m-11 | reverse complement strand
TCTATGAATCGATCGATGATATTGAAGAAGGAGCAGAAGTGGCACTTCCAAGTGACCCGTCAAACAAAGCCCGTGCTCTGATGATTCTGGATCACTACGATTTGATCACATTGAGTGAGGATGTCAGTTTCGAAGCCACTGTAAATGATATTGAAGAAAATCCGTATAATCTGACCTTTACAAGTATCGATCTGCTAAACTTATCAGCTGCCTACGAAGATGGTGTGGAACTGGTATTCAACTATCCGACTTTTATTGAATCAGTTGGGCTGACACCTGAAGATGCACTTATCCTGGAAGATGATGACGACTTTACTTTCGCGATCCAGCTTGTAGCAAGAGAAGATAACCAGGATTCTGATGCTATCCTGGCCCTTAAAGATGCCTTTACCAGCCAGGAAGTCTATGATTTTATTGAGGACCTTGCCGAAAATGGTCATCTTGAACCAGCTTTTGAAGTGAATAATTAGTTTGAACTAAATTGACTGAACAGCCAGTCAGTTGTCTGCCCGCCCAGTCGGATTCCAGTCCTGCACGGAGTATTTCTCCTGCAGGCTGATCCCTATGGTCGGGCATTTTTTGTACTGCCAGTTTTGTCTTCATCAGCGCCGGGGCACTGTCTGCTCATATA
>NZ_BAAGIR010000325.1:0-635 GCF_054658155.1 Alkalibacterium sp. m-11 | reverse complement strand
CAAAAGTCAAGTAATAAGCATAAAAATGTGAAAAAATTTAAAAAAAGAAAATAAGTGGAGGGAAAACTCAAAAGAGAAAACCCTAAATCCACTTATATAGAGCATCTATAGTTTCCTAGGTGTCTCTGTTCATATGAGGAGGAAAAATGATGGAGAAGCGAAAAAAACGTCGCGTATTTTCTCAAGATTTTAAGAAGCAAGTCGTGGAACTGTATAAGGCCGGTAAACCAAGAAAAGATATTATTGCCGATTACGATTTGACACCATCGGCGTTTGACAAGTGGGTGCGCCAGTATGACGAGCCCGACAATGCTGAACTTGATGAGGGACTTACGCCTGAACAGCGAGAAATACGGCAACTGAGAAAGGAAAACGCCCAACTCAAACTGGAAAACGAGATACTCAAACAAGCGGCATTAATTTTCGGGAGAATGGAAAAGTAAGAGTGTGGACTAATTGATTTTGATTTATATATACTTCTTAACACTTTCATTTTATGATTATTGTTTAACTGAGCCAATTTCATAATTATTTGTCGTGTTTAACACCTGATAAATCAACTTTTTTAAAACATAGAAAAAAGGACCCCCCCATATGGTACAATTAGGTTGTCGACTAAGACACGTACTCCAGGA
>NZ_BAAGIR010000324.1:0-635 GCF_054658155.1 Alkalibacterium sp. m-11 | reverse complement strand
CTTTTGATGGTTTTTTTCAGAAGAAAAAAGACTATCCTCGGTTTAAAAGTAAAAAGCATCATCGTCAATCGTATACGACCAAGCAGACAAATAAGAATATTCGTGTCTCAGGAAACAAAATTAAACTCCCCAAATTGGACTGGGTGCGCTTTGCTAAAAGCAAAGAGGTTACAGGGACTATTCAGCGTGCGATTATAAGTAGAACCCCTACGGGAAAGTATTTCGTATCCGTTGTTTGCCAAGTAGAAATGATAGCGGAACCAAAAACGGGAACAGCTATCGGTATAGATCTAGGAATTACCGATTTTGCGATTCTTTCCACTGGCGTTAAAATAGATAACCATCGCTTCACCTCAAAAATGGAAGACAGTCTTAAAAGAGAACAACGCAAACTGTCTCGTCGCTATGAACAAGCAAAGAAAGACGGAAAAGAATTAACTAATGCCAAAAACTATCAAAAGCAGCGGCTTAAAGTCGCTAACCTTTACGAAAAAGTAGCCAACCAACTCGAAGATTTCTTGAATAAACTCAGTACGCTGATCATCAAAAACCACGATATCATTTGTATTGAAGATTTGAATATTCAAGGCATGAAGAAGAATCGAAAGCTGGCTAAACAGATTTCGGATGTTTCA
>NZ_BAAGIR010000323.1:0-635 GCF_054658155.1 Alkalibacterium sp. m-11 | reverse complement strand
GACTGGCAGTGCCAATAAGTAAGACCACTGTGTTTGAGACCGTATCTCGTTGAAAATTCAATAAAAGAAGCAGTTCTTCAAAGATGTCCATCGACAAAAATTGGGCTTCATCCAGGACAATGACTGGTGTGATACGCTGACTCTCTAATTGGCGAATGCGTTCCTGGATGTTGCGAAAATTGACGACCTTTTTGTGGCTCGGTTCCAGTCCCAGTTCAATGGCTAATTCCTGATAAAAATCACGACTGGATAACCGTGTCTCCTTGATTTCACAACAGGTATACAGATTCGTATTCAAGCCGTTAAGAAAGTGATGAACGATACGGCTTTTCCCTACGCCAGAGGCTCCTGTATAGAGACCGATACCCTTTTGAGAGACCACTTGGTCTAAACGGGCGTGCATCTCCAGGTAATCCGTACTTTTAAAGGTATAAGGGTGGTCTTTTGTGAACGGATTGGTGGTTAATCCGTAATAAGAAAAGGCTGACTGACTCATTTGATTCCTCCTTCTGTCATCCGATACTGCTTGCGCTTGATCTGGCTGTTGCTGATTTTATCGACCGGTTCAACCGGGTGAAGCTGATCTTTTTCATAGAGGTAAAAGCGGCTCAGATCTGCCGTGTATTTGAGGGTCA
>NZ_BAAGIR010000322.1:0-639 GCF_054658155.1 Alkalibacterium sp. m-11 | reverse complement strand
TCCAATGGGACAACTGAAGAAAATGTTTGGGTAATGAAACACACAGAATGAGCCATTTTAATATTAAAATTGAAGAGTTACCATCTCTAGAAAAAAAGTTTCCGCCAAAGTCTTGACACATACAATTTTGGGCATGGTGTTGACGCTCTCTCTTTATTTGTATATAATGATTAATGAATTGTTATTATGTGCAAGTGCATAATCAACAGTTACATCATTTATTGATAGGGAAGACCAATTGTGACTAATATGATTTTACAAAGCAATAGGAACGCCCTGAACGTACGAGGGGAGGGGAACAACGTTGACTAAAACAGATATCAAAAAAGGTGAAAGTCTTGATGATGCTCTTCGTCGTTTCAAACGTTCCGTATCTAAAACGGGTACATTGAAAGAAGCCCGTAAACGTGAGTACTATGAAAAGCCTAGTGTTAAACGTAAAAAGAAATCTGAGGAAGCACGCAAGCGTAAATTCTAATAGAGCACCTATATTATTAAAGTTTATATCTCATCACTAGTGTTGCATTAAAAATTTAACTGTTTCATGACATAAAAAAGTCCTTTATAATGGGGTTGGATGACTTATCCAAGACCAAAACAAAGGACTTACAGCATGGATAAGTATAAAACAAAAATGAC
>NZ_BAAGIR010000321.1:0-644 GCF_054658155.1 Alkalibacterium sp. m-11 | reverse complement strand
ACCCTTGTGACCTTAACTGAAACCATTCAAGTGTTTGTCAAGGGCAAATGCGGCTCCGATTGGTATAGTCAGTGGGCCTTCACCACCTTTAATTTTTAGTTTTCATAAAAAATTTGACAGTTCCAAGAAGTGAGACTACAAGTCCCATTCTTACGATATGAGCTTAAAAATAAAAATTAAATCAAATATACAGTATGGTTTTTTCAAATATCATCCATAGTTAATTTATCATAATATCCCATATTGTCAAGGACAGTATAAAATTGTAGGTTTTTGACAGAATAAAAATGTAGGTTTTTGACAGTCTAATTTAGAAGTCCATTTACATTTTCCCTTTCATACGATATGATTTTCCAGTAATCTTGAAGACTTTAACATGGTGAACCAGGCGATCAAGAATAGCGGCGGCTATTTCAGAATTCTGAAATAGCTCCCCCCATCGAGATAAGATAATATTTGTCGTAATCATTGTTGATTTTTTTTCGTAACGCATCGTTAATAGTTGAAAGAAGAGGTTAGCTTCAACTTTTTGAATTGGTAAATAACCTATTTCATCAATGATCAAAAGATCATATTTGGCATATCGTTTCAGAACACGATCGACGGTCCCTTTTTCAAAGGCAGAACGAAGACGTAAAAGTAAT
>NZ_BAAGIR010000320.1:0-649 GCF_054658155.1 Alkalibacterium sp. m-11 | reverse complement strand
CGAACATACTCAAAAAATATTCGAATATATCACAGGGCTTTCGAGTTCGCCAAAGCGAACCCTCATCCCTGCCGAGCTATCATCCCACGATTGAAACCGTGGGTTTTCTCGCTCGGAAAACTGATAATGAAGAACCTAAGTTGACGATTGGGCCGTTTGATATCGAACACCTGAAGACTCTTCACCCTGTTCCGTGTTACGCTTTCAGAATTACGGAAAGATCCACCGGTAAAGTACTCGTGTTTACTGCGGATTCAGGATTTATTGAAGACTTTATACCATTCTGTGAATCGGCCGATTATCTTTTAGCAGATAGTAACTTCTATAAAGGTATGGAGAATCACACGGTCCATATGACAGCAAAAGAATGCGGACAGATCGCATCAAAAGCTGGCGTATCGAACCTGATACTTACTCATCTGCCACAAACTGGAAATTGGAGCGATCTGGTTCAGCAGGCGCAGGAAGAGTCTCCGGATACTACAGTCCAGCTCGCTGAAAAAGATAGACACTATAATATTTAACTCAAGTTTCGCACCCTGATCAAACCTTGGAAAGCCTATCGGCTTAAGGTTAATCAACTAAATCAAACAGTGATGTGTGACGGATTGGACTCACTTCCAGCTAAAATTTCTTTAAATGAAGTCGG
>NZ_BAAGIR010000319.1:0-655 GCF_054658155.1 Alkalibacterium sp. m-11 | reverse complement strand
GGAACTCTTCAAGCCATTTTTAAAAGAAAATCAGCTGAATCAAATATCAAAAGCGGCATAATAATCGGTACCAAGTCAATGACACCAAGGGTCAAAGGCTATTTTTTAACTGCAAAACTTGAGTTAAATAATGGAGTAACTTTAAAAAATCGCTTTGTCATGGCTCCAATGACAACAAAAATGAGTTTTTTTGATGGCGTCATCACCGAAGATGAGAAGCGGTATTATCAGATGCGAAGCAAAGAAGCCGGCGCAGTTATCACTGCGGCAGCCAATGTCTCTGAAGGGGGAAAAGGCTGGGAAGGTGAACTCGGAATTCACGATGATAGACACAATGATGGCATGGCATCACTTGCAACTGTGATTAAACATAAAGGGACAAAGGCCATTGTTCAGTTATATCATGGGGGGCGAATGACCAGTTCTTCTGTTCTAAGAGGTAAACAGCCAGTCGCTCCAAGTGCAGTCAAAGCAGAAAGACCGACCGCCGAAGAGCCTAGAACATTAGAAGAGGACGAGATCCTTCAGATTATCAGTTTTCCGAGCGAGAAAACCCACGGTTTCAATCGTGGGATGATAGCTCGGCAGGGATGAGGGTTCGCTTTGGCGAACTCGAAAGCCCTGTGATATATTCGAATATTTTTTGAGTATGTTC
>NZ_BAAGIR010000318.1:0-656 GCF_054658155.1 Alkalibacterium sp. m-11 | reverse complement strand
TTACGTGTGGCTTGATGTCCTGCCGGACAAACAACCATTTCGGCATCCTTATTAAATTCAAACTCTTTATGTCCTTTGCGTGTACCTTCACTCACAATTGGATTTAATTTGGCTATTAAATGAATATTTTCTTTGTGAGCCATTTTAATATTATCTTTTCCAGAATAGGCAGCGTCCGCAATGACTTCTTCAATAATAAGTCCTTGATCAACGGTTTTGTTAATTAAAGTTTCTAATTCCTTACCGTCTGATTTTTCACCAGTCGTTATTGTCGCAGCTGTGATGATTCGCTCATCCGTTATAGCAAGATGAGTTTTATAGCCTAAAAAAGAATCGGCGGCTGATTTATAGCCAATCTTTGCCTCGTCTTTTCCTAAGGAATTTAAATGATTAATGTCATCTTCGATATTCTCTTTTAAAATATTGACTTTTTCTTTCACTTTAGGATAATTCATAAGGATATCATTGGTTTCCACGACTTCGATTAATTCTTGACAATAATCAATTTCTGCCTCTAAATCATCTCTATTGTATTTTGCAAGACTTTTCTACACAACATTGCAGCGATAAACTACACAATTTTGCACCTGAAAGATTCTTTTAGTTATTTGTGTTTGGATAGTGCATTCTTTAGTCGAAAACTCTCTCCGGTAAAG
>NZ_BAAGIR010000317.1:0-659 GCF_054658155.1 Alkalibacterium sp. m-11 | reverse complement strand
AACCTAGATTCCCAAAAAATTATAACGTGGTCGGGGGCACAACACCTAAGGTGTTATATAATTGCGACTGCTTCTTCGTAATCTCACCCACTCGTACTGCACTGCCTGGATTTTCAAATGCCTCAATGACATCCAATTCGTCCAGTAATTCCTGCATCGTATAATTTTTATACAGCCCTTTTTCGGACATCTGCTTTTTGATGTACGATAAATAGATCAATGCAATAAACTGCACGAATAATTTTCCTTCAAGCGAACTTTCTGATGAAACGGCTGTGCGCCGTAAATTCAACCGTTCTTTAAGATTTCCAAAGGCTTTCTCAACGATGTCTTTGTTACGGTACAAATCTAAAGCGGCGATGGGATCCTTGATTTCATTGCTGATGAGGGCAAAGAATCCGTAGTCTTTTTCCGCTTGGGTAATGGCTTTTTGTTTTGGGGTTACCTTTGTCCCGCGTTTTGGTGTTGAAGTGATTTCGAAGTATTTAGCGTACTGCTTTTCGTGTTCTGCTTTGCGGTTCCCGGAAACTAGTTCTGCTTCGAGCCGATCAAGAAGCGCATTGAAACGGTTCTCGTGCTCCAGTGCTTTTTCACCGCTAAAATAAAGATGCAGGTACATCCGCCGTTTCCCTTCAATCACATCGCCTTTGTACGGGCGT
>NZ_BAAGIR010000316.1:0-673 GCF_054658155.1 Alkalibacterium sp. m-11 | reverse complement strand
CTTCTTTTTTCTTTCGACTCTCTTCAGATTTCAACCAGTTGTAATACCCCGAACGTGAAACTAAAGCAATCTCACATAGCCATGATATATTTAACAAATTATGATCTCGTTTTGTTAGGTCTTTAATGAGTTGGAATTTTTCTTGTGTGAAGCCCTCTTGGCCTTCCGATGGATAAAATTTGTTTTTTTTAGGGCATCTATCTGTTGTTTTTGAAGGGCGACTTTATGTTTCAAGTGTGCGATTTCTTCTTCTTGAGTTCTTTCTTTAGTACGGGGTCTTCCACTGGATTCACTACGTAAATCCATAAATCCTTCTGGGCGATGGCTCATATTTTTAATTCGTCTGGAAAAAGTCTTTATACGGTCTTTCCCTAACGCTATCACATCAAAGTCTGCGTCTCTAAAAATTTGCGTAGGTCCTTTTCCGAGAGCTTTTTCTTTAGCGAAATGGTCTTTGAATGCCTCTGAGTAAGTTACTGCTTTAGTTGATGCTTTCTCTACAAAAGGATTTTCTTCAAGTTCTCTTCGCTCTTCCTCTGTAAAATAATTTCTTCCCATGTCAACGCTCTCCTTTGAACTCATATAGTTGGGTTCATTATACAATAAAGAACCCTATAAAATAGAGAACGAATAAGGGTTTTTTATCCGTGTCTATTCTATAGGGTCCAGTTTA
>NZ_BAAGIR010000315.1:0-676 GCF_054658155.1 Alkalibacterium sp. m-11 | reverse complement strand
GAATGTTTGTTGGTAACTACATTTTACCAAAGAGAGGTGTCTTTTTCTGTACTTTTAAGTTCAATATTCTAACTGATCTTTACGGTAAAAGGATAGAACGTCGTTCTTAGGGGTGCGAAACTTGAGATAATAATTATATAACTCCATTATCAGACTATGAAAATTGGCTACAAACCATTGGGAACAATCCAACTAGTATTAGCACACGTCGACAAAGAATCAGGGTATTTATCAAGTTTCTAGAGCAAAATGACTGTTTCTCTCTAAATAAAATAAATTATGATATTATTTTGAGTTTTATGTCTTACTTGTTAAATCATTACTCAATTCAAGGCCGTTCAAATATACTCTATACTTTAAAACATTTCCTTACATGCCCGATCATTTACAAACAACTTTCCATTGAACCTCTATTAATTCTTAAGAATATTAAGACCCCAAAACATAATCGTCTTCCCTCTACCTATACACCACAAGAAATTCATTCTGTATTGAACAGCGTGGATCGTGATACTAAATGGGGAAAGACCATTTATTTAATGATGATGTTCGCTAGTGTATACGGTCTTAGGGTTAGTGACATAAGAGATTTACAACTATCCGCAATAAACTGGCAAGATAAAATACTGTCACTTTCACAACAAAAAACTCAAACACCGTTAAATCTGCCTCTTAT
>NZ_BAAGIR010000314.1:0-684 GCF_054658155.1 Alkalibacterium sp. m-11 | reverse complement strand
ATTAAATCTCTTAATCCCCATTCTACGAACTTTTTATTTGTTAATGCTCGGTGTATGATTTCAGTTCGTGAAATTCGCCAGTAAGCCTTTCGGCTAGCTGCTGTTTTAAGGGCATCGTCATGACCGATACCGAGTTTCTTCAACCATTTATACCGAGTGGCGACTTTCTTCCATCTCTTCCAAATGATTTGTCTTAGCCGATGGTTTAACCATGCTTTAATTTCAATCATAAATGATTTCATAAAAGCAATTTTGTAGTAATTTATCCATCCTACTGTCACTCGGTTAATATCTGTCACAATGTCTTTAAAACTCCCTGGCCGATTTCTTCGAGTAAGCTTCTTCAACTTTTCACGGAAACGTTGTTTAGCCGACCGACTAGGTCGGCAACCTACTTTCCCATGTGATTATATAAATGAAACCCAAGAAACTTTGACTTTGTGGCTGTAGTCACTCGACTCTTCTCTTTATTGACGGTCAATCGTAAATCTTCTTCGATAAATTTGGTGATGCTCTCCATTACTCGTTCACCTGCACGTTTGCTTTTGACATAAATAACGAAGTCGTCGGCATAACGAGCAAATTTATGTTTTCTTCTTTCCAGTTCTCTATCTAAATGATGGAGATAAACATTGGCTAATAGAGGAGATAATGGACCACCTTGTGGTGTCCCCATATCTGTTT
>NZ_BAAGIR010000313.1:0-693 GCF_054658155.1 Alkalibacterium sp. m-11 | reverse complement strand
CGGTGTTAGTCCTGTGGTACTCTTTCAGTTCTTGTTTACTCTAGTCTTCACCTCAAAATCTGGAAACCAGGCTATCCTTTCTTCAAAAGCACCTGAAGAAATTAGTGTTTACACTGTAAACCGGTTCATGAATGCCAAAACCTTTAACTGGCGGAAATTTCTGATTCTATTGAGCGAGTCAATCATTGTGAAACGCCTGCTTTCCTTAGTGGAAAGCGATTCTGAACGTGTCTTAATCATTGACGATTCCACATACAGTCGGAACCGCAGCAAAAAAGTCGAGCTTTTAGCAAAAGTGTATGACCATTCAACCGGAACCTTTATGCGAGGGTTTCGTATGCTTACTTTGGGTTGGTCAGACGGCATTAGCTTCATTCCTTTAGCGCACACACTACTCAGTTCAGAAAAGAAGCAAGCACGCCTAATGGAAGCAAATGACCAACTAGACAAACGTACAGTCGGCTACAAACGACGCGTTGAAGCCCAACAGAAAGCTACTAAGGCTCTATTCGACTTACTTGATTCCATCAATCCTCGGACCTTACAGGCAAAGACCGTTTTATTCGACAGCTGGTTCGCTTATCCTAAAACCATCAAACAAGTGGTCACTGATTATCCGCTTCAAGTCATCTGCATGCTTAAACCTACGCGTACAACGTACGGATACAATGGACAAAAGTATAACCTGAAAGA
>NZ_BAAGIR010000312.1:0-705 GCF_054658155.1 Alkalibacterium sp. m-11 | reverse complement strand
CCCTTGTGACCTTAACTGAAACCATTCAAGTGTTTGTCAAGGGCAAATGCGGCTCCGATTGGTATAGTCAGTGGGCCTTCACCACCTTTAATTTTTAGTTTTCATAAAAAATTTGACAGTTCCTTGCCATGGCAAAGAATGCCATTGGTATGTCTTTGGCAACTGAAGAATACGGTGCTAAGTTCTTTGCTAATGGAGCAAATCCTGGTGGAGTATTAGAACATCCAGGTGTGGTAAAAGATCCTGGGAGGATTAAAGAGAGTTGGAATTCTGTATATCAAGGAACATCAAATGCCCATAGAGTTGCTGTACTTGAAGAAGGTATGAAATTTACCCCTATTGGTATTCCACCAGAGCAGGCACAGTTTTTAGAAACTAGGAAATATCAAACTGAGGAAATATGTAGAATCTTTAGAGTCCCTCCTCATTTAGTAGGAGATTTAGAAAGAGCTACTTTTTCAAATATTGAGCATCAGTCCATTAGTTTTGTTGTTCATACAATTAGACCTTGGCTGGTTAGAACAGAGCAATCTATTAATAAGGCTTTGTTTTCCCCTGAGGAAAGACAGCAATACTTTGTAACTCAAGTTTCGCACCCCTAAGAACGACGTTCTATCCTTTTACCGTAAAGATCAGTTAGAATATTGAACTTAAAAGTACAGAAAAAGACACCTCTCTTTGGTAAAATGTAGTTACCAACAAACA
>NZ_BAAGIR010000311.1:0-706 GCF_054658155.1 Alkalibacterium sp. m-11 | reverse complement strand
TGATTCGCATGCGATTCAATAATTTTTCCATCAATTGCCAAATTTTCACCTAATTCTGGAAGTTCCTTATACAGAGTTTCCAATAAAGTAGTAAATATTCCCTCCACTTTTTCGAGATGATTGGTCAATCGAAAACTAAAACGAGAAAAGGCCGAAGCGCTTGGAGCTAAAACTTTTTTAGATTCACCATTTACTAAAATATGATGCGTTTGAAAGCCACAAATTTGTCGCAATTGACTATTTCGATTAAGTTCTCGTATGAGGCTTTGAACAGTCGGGTGCTGAAAGACAAATTTTGCAATAAAAGCTCGCCACATTGATAGATTTGAGTAATCATTTCGCCCCGTAGGGCGTTCTTCATCAAGTGCCTTAATGAGGGCTTGATCCGGCAGCTCATTTAGCACAGTGTATAATTTTTCTAAATCGCCTAATTCGTTCTCTTCAAATAAATTTAATTGTGCTACAATATCCATAGGGAATTTCCTTTCTTTTTGTTTTTTGGTTAACTCTATTATACAACAATAGAGGGCGCTATCGCGCCAACAAAGAGGGAATTCCCTTTTTTTATTGTTTAGTCGTATTTTTAAAAAATATGAAATTTTAAAATGTTGAATGGCTTCATACCAATCTTTGCCTCTGTCGATTTATTTTTTACCGACCTTCTAACGTTAGACACACCAAGGCATTTCAGAATCGAAAATGATTC
>NZ_BAAGIR010000310.1:0-709 GCF_054658155.1 Alkalibacterium sp. m-11 | reverse complement strand
TCGCTAGTGTATACGGTCTTAGGGTTAGTGACATAAGAGATTTACAACTATCCGCAATAAACTGGCAAGATAAAATACTGTCACTTTCACAACAAAAAACTCAAACACCGTTAAATCTGCCTCTTATTTATGAAATTGAACTAGCCTTACTTGATTATATAAAAAATGTTAGACCTTCAATTGTTTCTCCGAATTTATTTATACGATTCAGAGCACCTCACACACCTTATTCTAAGAATAATCATTTTTCTAGACATGTAGCAAAATATTTTAATCTAGCTAATATAAATATAGATGACAAACATTGTGGGCTTCATTCAATGCGGCATAGTTTGGCAACAGAGTTGTCGAATCAGACGATTCCCATTACTGAAGTTAAAAATATATTAGGTCATACATCCATTCAATCTACTAAACAATATATTTGGTCAAATATTGATCAGCTAAAGAAAGCAGCGGTAACTCCCAATAATCTATGAAAAATTATGTTTCCCAAATTTCTCGTTGCTCGTATGATGATTTCTGTCGATGAAGGTAATATAATCCAATCCTTGTCTGGATTAAACAGCTTTATAACAGATTCAGTAAAGCAACGAGAAGTATAAGAAGGCATGTTTAAAAAACTTCGTTTTTTTGAAGTTTTTCGAGATATGTAAAATCACTTCTACAGTATTAGTCCGTGTACTGTAGAACACTGTTCCCGAAAGAT
>NZ_BAAGIR010000309.1:0-724 GCF_054658155.1 Alkalibacterium sp. m-11 | reverse complement strand
ATGATTGGGGTGAAGTCGTAACAAGGTAGCCGTATCGGAAGGTGCGGCTGGATCACCTCCTTTCTAAGGATAGTGCCATCAGGGCACACGGAACCTTGCACAGGTTTTTACTTTGTTCAGTTTTGAGGGATTTTTTTCCTTCAGGACTTTGTTCTTTGAAAACTAGATAGTTGATTAAACACAACACAAACATGTTAAGAAACAACACCGAGAAATAGATTTATTGAGAACAGTTTTGTTCGTTAACAAAACTCTCATCGCTATGAATTACCCTTAACCACCAGGTTAAGTGAATAAGGGCGCACGGTGGATGCCTTGGCACTAGGAGCCGATGAAGGACGGGACGAACACCGATATGCTCTGGGGAGCTGTAAGTAAGCATTGATCCAGAGATTTCCGAATGGGGGAACCCATCACTTTTCATCAAGTGATATGCCTATAGTGAATACATAGCTATAGACAAGGTAGACGTGGGGAACTGAAACATCTAAGTACCTGCAGGAAGAGAAAGCAAACGCGATTCCCCGAGTAGCGGCGAGCGAAACGGGAAGAGGCCAAACCAGAATGCTTGCATTCTGGGGTTGTAGGACCGGCGATATGGACAAGAGACGATAGCAGAAGCAGCTGGAAAGCTGTGCGAGACAGGGTGACAGCCCCGTATGCGACATCGAACCTTGCCTAGCTGGGATCCTGAGTACGGCGGAACACGAGAAATTCCGTCGGA
>NZ_BAAGIR010000308.1:0-739 GCF_054658155.1 Alkalibacterium sp. m-11 | reverse complement strand
CCCTCCTGGAGTACGTGTCTTAGTCGACAACCTAATTGTACCATATGGGGGGGGTCCTTTTTTCTATGTTTTAAAAAAGTTGATTTATCAGGTGTTAAACACGACAAATAATTATGAAATTGGCTCACGTAGATTCTATAGAACTCGGAGATGATGTTGATGAGACATTCGTACTGGAAGAGTCGCTGAAAGAAATCAGGGAGAAAATTGAAGCGTTTGATGGTGACGGATCAGTTAATTTCAATCTGGAAACAGGCGAAATAACGTTTGAAGAGAGAATATCTGGCTCCAGCAGTCAAGATGATTTTACTTCGATAACTGAGGGAGTAACTAAAGAAACGTCATCGGAATCTGATGCATCTAAGTAGATGACAGTAAAAAGACTTGGAAGCTAGTGATATGCTCCTAATAAAGTAGACAGTAGAAATAATAAAAATTCTACTACTTTATTAGGAGTTTTTACTATGCGTAAAAATAGGAAATGGACAACTGAAGAAAAATATAGAATCGTTTGTAAGCGATGAATAGCTAGGTACCTTCGAGTCCTCGCGACCTCCTGTTAAACTTAAGATATCATAAGTACACAGGAGGTTTTTCAATTTGGAAAAGAAAAAACAATCTATCATACCGGTGACCCTGCATGACGATAACACTAAGCGTCAACGCATTACAAAGCACCAGTCACAGAAATTAGTGGCCCATTTAAAAAATAGTCAGGCAGAGCTACTAGTTTATGAGG
>NZ_BAAGIR010000307.1:0-741 GCF_054658155.1 Alkalibacterium sp. m-11 | reverse complement strand
ACACATTACCACGATTTTATTGAGCAAGAAAAAACGCTCGGACAATTAGTACCGGAGGTGCAACATGAATCATCTTAGTTATTTTATTCAAAGATATTTTATGCATTACTTAATTGGTCAAAAGAATTATGGTCAGAATACATTAAGTTCTTATCGAGATACTTTTAAGCTGTTAATCAGATTTCTAAAAGAAAGTGGTTATAATATCAATCAAATGGAACTTGATGATCTCACTTCGGAAAATATTCTTGAATTCTCAAAGTGGCTGGAAAGCTCAAGGAATAATAGTCCGACTACACGTAATACCCGACTAGCCCACATCAAATCATTTTACTCATTTGTTTCCATTGAAAATCCAGAGCATATTGATACCTGTAGAAAAATTACTCGTATCTCTTTTATTAAAACGAAACAACATCCGGCAAAATATCTTCAAGAAAAAGTCGTGAAAGAGCTGTTAGATTCAATAAATAAACAAGATAAAACGGGTATTAGACATCTAGCTATAATTACATTGCTTTATGATTCAGCATGTAGAGTACAAGAGTTAATAAATTTAAATGTTTCTGATATTAAACTAGAAGGCGTGAGTAGTATGTATGTCAGAGGTAAAGGAGCTAAACACCGTCACATCCCATTACTCCCCCAAACAGGCAATATTCTAAAGAAATACTTGAGTCTATACCAATTACAAAATGAAAGACCACTATTTACAAATAGTCGTGGCGAACGTCTAACCAG
>NZ_BAAGIR010000306.1:0-743 GCF_054658155.1 Alkalibacterium sp. m-11 | reverse complement strand
ATGTTGTTATGGTGACTACATTTTACCAAAGAGAGGTGTCTTTTTGTGTGTTTTTTGATAATTATTTATAAGAAGTTTCAATAACCGCAAGGGTTAAACCTGGATATTCAACTGCAAAACTTGAGTTGATTACCTGCATTGGCTTTTAGGTGTTGGTAGCACCTGAAAGACATGGCGGCCTTATTCAATTTCCTTCGTACATATTACCTCTGAAAGCCTTATTTTGCAAGTAATACCTGCCTTTTAATCATATTTTATAAACGCATCAGAAAAGCCTGCTTTCTTTGCTGTGGCAAGCTGTGCTTCAGCGTTGGCTTTAACGGAATAGGCACCGATTTGTACGCGGTAGTATTTCTTTTTCTCCGGTTCGACGGGCTTCGCCCCTTCACTCAGTAGCTTCTTCACATCTGCTCGAAAGGTGTTCATGCTTTTACCGTGTCTTGAAAACCAGTGTCTAGGATCAGCATGGTTCGAAGCAATTCCTCTTTGATGCCCTTCATAGTGACCAATGATATCTTTTTCGGTCAGCTTATATAGTTTGCAAAGATGAACACACAGCTCTACCGCTTCTTTGTAGACCGCATTAAAATACGAGGTGTCGGTCAAACCGTCCTCGCAGTAGAGTAGGAAAGCGCCGCCTTATTGTATTTCTACAACAGGTTTGCGCAGACCCCTCCCCGAACCGTGCTTACACCTCTCGATGTACACGGCTCTCCATTGTTACTCAATTATTCAAAACTCAA
>NZ_BAAGIR010000305.1:0-746 GCF_054658155.1 Alkalibacterium sp. m-11 | reverse complement strand
AACTGGCGCTTTTGTAGGCATTGATGAATTTGGACAATTCTGTGTTAGGGTGAGCTTTGAACAGGATATGAATGTGGTCTCTATCTTCATTCCATTCGATGAGAGTGATGTTGTAGTTTGTACTAATGCTTAGAAACATATCTTTGGCGTAATCTGAAACAGGGGGCGTGATGACTTTTCTTCGATACTTTATAACTAAGACAAGGTGGTAATACATCGAGAATACTGAATGATTGTTGTTGTCCAATTCCATTGATATCACTTCCTTTCTGTTGGTTACCACTGAATATAGTATACAACAAAAAGGACAGATTAACCACTTCAAGCTATCGCTTGACCGAAATTCATCTCCCACTTTCACCGGTGCTTCGCACCCATACGCTTAGAAGTGGGAGACTTCTTTCGGAATTACGTTAAAGTGTTTGAGTGAGGGGCAAAAGGCCTGACCGCATAAGTTAAAAAAGTGGAGTGATAGAGAAACTGTCCATCCTTATCATATGACCTCTAAAAAAAGACTGGTATGATGGGGATAGACCATTTCATCTTCATTCCAGAAAAAAATAAATAGTCATATGAGGGTGATACTAATTTATCCTTTGACTATCATTCATGATTCATTTCTATGTGTAAAATTAATGTCGGAAGAGGGGAAATTCGACCTAGACAAAAAGAAAGAAGACCCTTAATCTAGAGATAACGACAACGCTAGAGAAAGAGGTCTTCTTATGAATCAAATTATATCAGAA
>NZ_BAAGIR010000304.1:0-756 GCF_054658155.1 Alkalibacterium sp. m-11 | reverse complement strand
ATTGTCAAATGAAAATTCATAAAGCCTATAAATTTCGACTCTATCCAAACAAAGAACAGGCTATTTTGATTAACAAGACTATTGGGTGTTCCCGATTCATCTACAATCATTTTCTCAATCAGTGGAATGAAACTTACAAAGAAACAGGTAAGGGATTATCTTATGGGAAATGTTCTGCACAACTTTCTTCTTTGAAAAAACAAGAAGAAACGGAGTGGCTTAAAGAAGTCGATAGTATTGCACTTCAGTCTTCTCTACGAAACCTTTCAGACAGTTTTGACCGCTTCTTCAAAAAGCAAAACAAGTATCCTCGTTTCAAATCAAAAAATAATCCGCTTCAGTCATACACTACAAAAGAAACTAATGGGAATATTTCCGTTGAAGGCAATAAGTTGAAACTGCCGAAACTGGGATTGGTTCTCTTTGCGAAAAGTCGTGAGGTAGAAGGCAGAATACTCAATGCTACTATTCGCAGAAATCCAACAGGAAAATATTTCGTATCCCTTTTAGTCGAAACGGAAGTCGAACCCATCGAAAAAACAGATTCTTCTGTAGGTGTGGATGTTGGATTAAAAGACTTTGCGATTCTTTCGGATGGAACAGTTTACAAGAATCCAAAATTCTTTCGTTCTTTGGAAACTAAACTAGCAAAGGAACAACGCAAACTATCCAGAAGGAAAATACAAGCGCTCAAAGATGGTCGAAAATTATCCGAATCGAAGAACTATCAGAAGCAGCGCATCAAAGTTGCCAACA
>NZ_BAAGIR010000303.1:0-764 GCF_054658155.1 Alkalibacterium sp. m-11 | reverse complement strand
GCCGTCCTTCAGAACGTTCATCATCCGCTCTTTCTGATTCAGCGCATAGTTGATCGCTGTGCCAAGTTTGCCATACGCAGTTAGAGATTCACACCAGTCAAAAAAGGCTTCAAGCTTCGGCTTCACTAATTCTAGGCGCTGGTCATACCGTTCGCTAACAGATAAGTCCTTGAGGGACTTATCCAACGCAAACAATTCGTTACATAGCGTGACTCCCTTATGAGCGACACTCTTACTGGAATAGTTCTGTGGACGTGCGTCATAGAACTTCCGTCTGATATGTGCCAGACAGGCGATCATTGTCATCCCTGGAAGATTATTGTACCCGGAGAACCCGTCACTATGTAGAAATCCAGTGTACTTTTTTAAAAAATCTCTAGGGACAGATCCGCTGCGTGATGGACCAAGCTTGTAGATATGTATGGCACGTTCACTGTATTTGCCGGTACTGAATAACCACATATAGGACTTTTGGCGGTCTTTGTCATTCAGTACTTTGAAGGTCGTTTCGTCGGCGTGTAGAACCTTCTGGTTCAACAGTTCTTGTCGCATGACAGCCACCAGAGCTTCGAAATAATACTGGGACGTTTTAATGTGCCAGTTCGTAATGGTATGCCGAGGGATTGGATAGCCAAGCAGATTCCAATAAGCCTCTTGGCGATAGCCAGGGACTTTTTGCTCGAATTTTTGATACATGGTTTCTGCTATCAGTGACGCAGAAGCGGCTGTGTTATTTAACGGAAGTCTGGGAATTTCAGATTTTG
>NZ_BAAGIR010000302.1:0-772 GCF_054658155.1 Alkalibacterium sp. m-11 | reverse complement strand
TTGATTCATAAGAAGACCTCTTTTCTGGATTTGTGGTTATCTCTAGATTAAGGGTCTTCTTTCTTTTTGTCTACTTTAATTTCTTGCCCTACTATTTTACTTTCCGACAACTATTTTACACATAGAATATGCATTAAAAATAAAGAGTTCCCTTCAGACTTTCAAAGGACACTCATTATAAAACTGACGTGTTTTCGATACATCTTTTCCCAACAGACGATTAGATAAATATAAGGAAACGGATGTCTCTCTCGGTCAGAACCTCTTCAAGTGGAAAAGGTGCAGGGAGGAGATTAAGACCATCGAGTTTCTTCCCGGCTTCTCGCAGTGACCTAGTCACTTCATCGACGTCCCACAACTCTTCCGGGAGATCCTTGTAGAAATCGTTATTGATGACAAGCTGTGACAAGCGACCGGTTCGATCCGGTCAACGATTGTATCGAAAAAACTCCCTCTCCGACTCCTCATGTGTAAGATTGACATGGTAAAGCCCCTGTTCCGGAGTCAGAAAATATATCTCTGTTTCTCCATCAAATGGATGAGTAGAGAGCAATTGAACTACCCCCACTTTCGCTCACGCTTAGAAGTGGGAGATTCCTGGGAACAAAGTAGACTTGACACACTTGTTTAATAGAGTATCAGCGTTTGCTTTTATTTACCAGGCTACCCCCGTAGTCCCTACGGTTGGAGTGTGTTAGACAAACTGTAGTATTTTAATGCCTTCGTTTAAAATATTGATACTTGCATTGATATCTCTGTCATGATGCGCTTT
>NZ_BAAGIR010000301.1:0-774 GCF_054658155.1 Alkalibacterium sp. m-11 | reverse complement strand
CCAATCGGAGCCGCATTTGCCCTTGACAAACACTTGAATGGTTTCAGTTAAGGTCACAAGGGTGACGGTAGACAAATCAAAGGCATGACAAATACACCCTTGAATTTAACCAGTTTAAACCATTCAAAAGTTCGGTTTGTCAAGGGTTCGCTTTGCCAAATGCTCATGTTCTTTTTCGTGCTGATGTAGACCACTTCGGGATCAGGTGCCAAATCAGGCGACACTTTGCACATACGTCTGTGCGAGCTCAATGATTTTCAGCCATTTCGCTGGCATATGTGGTTGCTTTTGGACTTCTGGGATTGGTACGGGCACGTGATAATCCAATGCCTCATGTGGGCGTAAGAAGTTATAAAAGGTCGTAAACAAAGTAACACGTACTTCTGCACCGTTTAGACTTTTAAACCCTGTCGTCACACGATAATCGGATTTAAATGACCGATTTAATCGTTCAATGGTTTGTTTCAGCCAGCGGTATTCTCTGGAGACGTCGTCTCCATTCGTTAAACCAATCACTTGAGTCACATCAAAGGGCACGTCATGTTTGGCAAAATATTGTTGAGCCAGTAAATAAATCGGATTACCGTCAACGATAAAGTTGATGTCATCCCGTTCTTCGGGATGATTGATTTTGATAAGGGCTTCACGCAAGGCTTCAATCGCCGCTTCTGTATCTCTGTGAGCAGAAATGTGATCAGACAGGATAATCTTATTCACAGCGTCAAAAAAGAAAAGCAGGTAGTGCCATTTTCCGCCGATACGGATATAGGTTTC
>NZ_BAAGIR010000300.1:0-795 GCF_054658155.1 Alkalibacterium sp. m-11 | reverse complement strand
CTGCTTTGTATTTAAGCATAGTCCGGAACTCTGACCATGAGACTTCGCTGATGGCTTTACTCAACTTGCGGTTCTTCACCATGTTCGACACCTGCAAATCTTCGATACCGATGATGTCGTGGTTTTTGACAATCTCGGTTGAGATTTTGTGCAAGTAGTCGGTTCGGGCGTTGACCATCTTTTCGTAGAGGCAAGCGACTTTCTGTTTTTGCTTCTGGTAATTCTTTGCATCGAGCAACGGACAGTTTCGTTTGATAGCCAACTCCCGTCTACGGGCAAGCTTCTTCTGCTCTTTCGCTAACTTCTGCTCGATTTTGCGGAAGAACTTCGGATTTTGATAGACTGTACCATCTGACAGAATGGCGAAGTCTTTCAATCCGACATCAATACCCACAGCAGAACCCGTCTTATCTATTTGTTCGATTTCAGTTTCGACTAAAAGAGAGACAAAGTATTTGCCGCTCGGCTTGCGTCTGACGGTGGCATTCAAAATACGTCCGTCTACGTCGCAACTTTTGGCGAACCGCACCAGACCAAGTTTCGGCAATTTAATGTGATTGCCGACAATCGCAATATTGCCATTTGTGCATTTGGTCGTGTAGGACTGCACGGCATTCTTCTTCGACTTGAAGCGTGGAGCCTTGTTCTGCTTTCTAAAAAAACACTTGAACGAATCATCGAGATGACGTAACGCCGATTGCAATGAGATACTATCCACTTCTCTTAGCCAGTCGATTTCTTTCTTTAGTTCGGTCAGTTGAGCGGAGCAGGAATTGTAGCTCAGTCCTTTGCCCG
>NZ_BAAGIR010000299.1:0-797 GCF_054658155.1 Alkalibacterium sp. m-11 | reverse complement strand
TATTTTACCTTTGCTGGAGACATTTGACAAGAAAAAAAGCAATGTGATCCAGCAGTGTATTCACGTCTGCTGGATCACATTGCCTTTTTTCGCCTCTTTTTTATCGGTATAGAATGCTTTTCTACATCTATCTCCTTCAATGTCCAATGCGACGATCGTCACTTCCTGCCTGACATGATCGAACACAACCAGTTCCTGATAGAACATGAGATGAAGGTCCGGCATGGCTATCTCATCTTTCAGCCGACTCCCGATATCTTCATATTCTCGAATGGCATCGTACCCGATGTAGCCGACTGCTCCGCCGTAAAATGGAAAAGGAAGATCCAGGGTGATCTCTGGAATGTGAGCCTTGACGACATCCAGTGGCTTCTTCAATGACGTCTGTTCCCGTTTCCCTTCTTTGATCCTCACAGTCTTTCCGTTCCCGATGATTTCCTTGTACGGGTTCATCCCTATAAAGGAATACTGGCTTTTCTTTCCATATCCATCTGAACTTTCCAGTATGAATTTCTTTTCTCCTTTGAGTCTCTGAAATACTGAAATAGGTGTCAGCATGTCTCCGTTTATCTGCTCTGTTCTGTAATGACTGGTCATTTTCTTCTCTCCCTTTGTGTAATGTCTCTTCCGATAATCCTCTTTAGTTCCTTCTTCAATCCGTTACTTTTCCAATAAAAAAAGCTTCGGCTACGCCTTCGCCCTTTTGGGATAGTGCGTAGCCATTACTTTTTCAGTTCTGAATTATCGTAGACGATACCGTGAATACTCTTATAGTAAACAGGAACCATCTCATTTCC
>NZ_BAAGIR010000298.1:0-803 GCF_054658155.1 Alkalibacterium sp. m-11 | reverse complement strand
TTGATTCATAAGAAGACCTCTTTTCTGGATTTGTGGTTATCTCTAGATTAAGGGTCTTCTTTCTTTTTGTCTACTTTAATTTCTTGCCCTACTATTTTACTTTCCGACAACTATTTTACACATAGCCCAAAATTAAATATGGACAAAATGTAAACACTCTCACTCACTATACTCTGATGATCAGACGGCGACACAGCAGTCTGCACATTTTCCAAACAATTCAAATCGATGAGATGTGACTTCACAACCTGGTAGCTGCCCCTGGAACATATCCATCGGGCACATCTCAAGTTCACGCGTCTGCCCGCATTCGGTACAGATAAAATGATGGTGATGTCCGTGTACATCACAGCTGGAACGAAATAGTTTTTCCCCGTTCAGTTCTGTCTCTTCAACAACGGACAATTCTACAAATGTGTGAAGATTGCGGTAAATAGTGTCAGGACTTATGCCCGGGAACATTTCTTTCACGTGATCCTGGACTTCTTTAGCAGACATATACTTTTTTTTGTTATATAGAATTTCCAGTATTCGCTGTCTTTTCCCTGTCGTCTTGTAACCATTCCGTTTCAGTGTTCTAACGGCTTGTTCAAAAGCTGTCAACAGAATCGCTTCCTTTTCTAATTTCTATCTTTCAGTATATCGGAAATGTCTAATTTTTCAAGGAACATTTTTTTTTTGAATTTACCCTTTTTACACTAAATATCCACTATTGCATGTAATTAGAAAACCTGTATTCGTTAATTCCTCATTTTTAGCAATTATGTTTAAAAATAGCCATGCAAATGAAACGCCCATATGCG
>NZ_BAAGIR010000297.1:0-825 GCF_054658155.1 Alkalibacterium sp. m-11 | reverse complement strand
TTGATTCAAACAGCACTCGAACAATCGGACAATCGGGACGGCTAAAGCCACCCCGTGTCCGAAGCCGATTCATCCCCCACTTTACACTTCGTAAGAAGTGGGGGTCTTCTCGGCTATTTTAGATAAATACTACAACTTCAGAAAATTACCGGATGCTTTGTCATTCTTCAATGGTAAGCGATTCGTTCCTTTCGTTGTAATTTTATGGTCACTGATTGCGGCCGTTGTGCTTTCAATTGTCTGGCCGGTCATCCAAGGCGGAATCAACAGTTTCGGGGTATGGATAGCTGAATCACAGGATACGGCCCCAGTCGTGGCTCCCTTCCTTTTCGGGACTCTTGAACGACTATTGCTGCCGTTCGGTCTGCATCATATGCTGACCATTCCAATCAACTATACACCACTTGGAGGAACCTACGAGGTGCTGAGTGGAGCGCAGGAAGGTGCGCTGGTATTTGGACAGGATCCGTTGTGGCTGGCATGGGCACGTGACCTGGTCAATCTGGATGCTGCTGGAGATACCAGCACATATCAGTATGCCATGGAAACTTTCGTACCAGCTCGCTTTAAAGTAGGTCAAATGATTGGATCGTCAGGTATTTTAATGGGACTGGCTTATGCGATGTATAAAAATGTCGATAAAGATAAACGAAAGCAGTATAAATCGATGTACTTGTCTGCCGGACTGGCAGTTTTTCTTATAGAATAGGAAAGTATAAAGTTTTACCCGCTAGAAAGCCTATCACCTCAAACGTTAATCACTATCACTTGATTTGAAAAGAGAGGGGATTTAAAGGTACACTATACGTATGGTAGAGAAAAGCA
>NZ_BAAGIR010000296.1:0-825 GCF_054658155.1 Alkalibacterium sp. m-11 | reverse complement strand
TGATTTAGATTATCAACGTATTCTAGATTATTCCGAAGACCTCGGTAAACCGATTAAACCTATTCGTCGGCGAAAAACATCACCTCAACTATCTAAAAAAGAAAAGTGTCCACGCTGCCATGCGCCTGATTCTTATTTGTACTTAAACAATAAACAGATAGGCCAGCGGTATTGTAAGGTGTGTCATCACACTCATGTTCCTGGAAAAGAATCACAGAAGCCTCGTCTTATTCGTTGTCCGCATTGTATGACAGCTCTTGAAAAAATCAAAACGCGTGAAGGGTTTGAAATATACAAATGTAAGAAGAAAGCCTGTCCATATTATCAACAACGTAAGCGTGAGATTCACAAAGACTCTTTTTTAAAAGCGACTTACTTAGCGAATCCTGAATCGATGAAATTGCACTATATTTATCGCGATTTTCAAAAAGAGTTTAAACCTTTAGACAAAGAAACACCTGTTAAGCCGACAGTTGATTTATCACGGATTCATCACTCCCAACATGTGGTTTCATTGGCTATGACTTATCACGTAAACTATGCGATGTCTTTGAGAAAAACGGCCGCTATCTTATACGACATTCATCAAGTGACGGTTTCACACCAGACGATTGCGAATTGGGCAGAAACGATTTCGCTGTGGGTTAAACCGTTCACTGAACACTATCCGTATGAATTATCTGACCAATTTTGTGGAGATGAGACGTACATTCGTATTAAAGGAAAATGGAACTATCTTATTTTCTTTTTCGATGCCATCAATAAAATCATCTTGTCTGATCATGTATCCGCTCATCGTGATACGGACGCAGCTATTGAAGCTTT
>NZ_BAAGIR010000295.1:0-826 GCF_054658155.1 Alkalibacterium sp. m-11 | reverse complement strand
TTCAAAGCTCTTTATTGGGAAGGCGACGGCTTCCTTCTCTTATATAAGCGTTTAGAGAATGGGAAATTGAATTGGCCGCGTAACCAGAACGAGATTCAACAATTAAGTGCACAACAGCTGCGTTGGCTGCTTGAAGGACTATCTGTTAACCAAAAAGTTTCTATAAAACCTGCGGTTAAAGGGAGTATAGCCTAAAAAACGAGAGAGAAATTGATAAAAAAATCAATGGCTCTCTCGTTTTCTTTTCCTGATTAGTGTAAAATTTAAGTATTATTTATGTGAGGAGAAGCAGGCATGTCTATCAAGAGCGACAAACAGTTTGAAGTGATTATTGAAAAGTTGGACCAGCTACTAGAAGAAAACAAACAACTGAAGACCCTTATCGCTCAGAAAGATGATGAGCTTTCCCTACAGAAAGAACAAATCGAATTTTTAACTCAGAAATTATACGGCCCAAAGAAGGAAACGTTGAACGGTGATCCAAACCAGGGCAACCTCTTCAACGATCTCCTTTTTAGCGAACCAGAGCAGACTGGTGACCAAAGCGACGAAGAAGAAGTTATAGTCACAACCGTTAACCGTCGCAAAAAACGTAAAGGGTTAAAAGACAAGCAGTTGTCTTCTCTTCCTACTGTTGACCACATTCATGAAATTGAGTCTTGTACGTGTCCAACATGTAAAGAAGGAATGAAAGAAATCAGCACACAACTCATCCGTCAGGAAGTTAAATTTATCCCGGCGAGAGTTGAAAACCACAGACATTTCCAGAAAACATATGCCTGCGCGAACTGTGAGAAAAGCGGAACGCGCACGCCTTTTGCAAAAT
>NZ_BAAGIR010000294.1:0-827 GCF_054658155.1 Alkalibacterium sp. m-11 | reverse complement strand
ATGCCCAGCGAAAGATTGACGTAGAAACTGTTTTCGGTCGGATGAAAGGTGTCTTTGGCATGCGCCGCGTTCATGTCAGAGGGAATCAAGCCGTGCATAATGACATTGGCTTGATGCTTATGAGCATAAATTTAACGAAACTGATCCTCGAACTCCGAAGAAAAGGAGGATGTACTTCTAGATCTTCAGAAAAAATACAAAAGAACAATGAAGACCATCTAAAACCGACGGTTTTCATTGTTCTTTTTGTTTGTTAAGAGCTGGTTTTTTCCCAGCCCCCTTTTAATTATTTTGAGATATATTCTCTCTC
Source organism: Alkalibacterium sp. m-11 (assembly GCF_054658155.1). NCBI lineage: Bacteria > Bacillati > Bacillota > Bacilli > Lactobacillales > Carnobacteriaceae > Alkalibacterium > Alkalibacterium sp. m-11. The sequence goes on along the minus strand of NZ_BAAGIR010000294.1, from coordinate 517 downwards.
AACACTCTCCCAGTTAACCAGCTCCCCTGCTCCACTCGAGCTTTTAAACTGATAGGTTGGTCCGTTTTTTTTGTGTACTTTGAAAACCCCCGGCTATGCCGGGGGTTCAGGATAGCTTTCAGCGTGGGGTCAAAAAAAGCCTCACTTAATGATAAGATAAAGTTGGTTTCCCGACCACTTACTCAAATCATTGAAGGAGGCGTCCCATGAAGGATAAGAACAGTTTAGCACATTCACAATGGAGATGTAAGTATCACATCGTTTTCGCACCCAAGTACAGAAGACAGATAATATACGGCAAGTATAAACAAAGCATCGGTGAGATTATGCGAGAACTTTGTCAGAGAAAAGGAGTGGAAATACACGAAGCGAATGCGTGCAAGGATCACCTTCATATGTTAGTTAGTATCCCACCAAAGTTGAGTGTATCTCAGTTCATGGGGTATTTGAAAGGAAAAAGTAGCCTGATGATTTTCGATCGACATGCCAATTTGAAATACCGATATGGGGATCGAAA
>NZ_BAAGIR010000293.1:0-900 GCF_054658155.1 Alkalibacterium sp. m-11 | reverse complement strand
TGCGTCCGACTTCCTTCAGATTCCACCTCACGGTGGACACCCTTGTCATTCACTAACAGTTCCTACTGCAAAGCCTGTAGTGGACTTTCACCACCAAGTTGTCGCCCATGCCGGGCGCACCAAAAAGCGACCCGTCCTGTTTACTCAGGGCGGGTCGTTTTATTATAACCTCTCTCAAGCAGCCAGTCATTGATTTTCCCGGCGGTCACTTCGGCTGACAGTTCAGTTGTATTCAGCTTGAGGTAGCTGACTTCCGGAAACTTGGCTTCAACTTCTCCATCAAAGGAATTCAATCTATGCTTTTCCATACTCTGAAGCAGCTCCGCTTCGGAAAAATCCACGTCTCTTTTCGATGGCTTCATTGACAGACGCAGCTCACTTTTATTACGTTTGAGCCGAACATCAAGGTCCGCTTCAAGTTCGATAAAGAATACATTCCCACCGGCGTCAAGAAAAAGCGACGACCAGCTCCTCAGGATGTCCCAGTCCGAATCCGCATCAAAGCCTGCGACTACCGTAAAGATGATGCCATGAGTGACATTTGATTCAGGCTGTTCAGTAAAGGCCTTGAACAGGTCATACCTGACGACTTCAGACAGACGAAACGTATCACGTGTGTACCCCAGAAATCGGGCAAACAGATCGATCGTTTCATGATTGAACAGAAGCCTGGCATCAATCTTCTTCTCCAGAGCTTGTCCTACAGTCATTTTCCCCACAGCCTGCGGCCCGACGATCAGAATCAGATCCATATCAGTTCCCCCTATGCTCCAAGGGTTACTGTCAAATTTTTTTGTTCTTAAAGGTCTATAACCGTTGTTCTATCAAGGAAAAGACAAAAAACACTTGCCCCTCCCTCATTTATCGGTAAAATAGTAGGTATCCGACTACCAAACTATC
>NZ_BAAGIR010000292.1:0-901 GCF_054658155.1 Alkalibacterium sp. m-11 | reverse complement strand
CGTATTTTAACTTCCAGAACTGTAGGGACTACAGAGTTAGCCTAATCAATATCCGACCAATAGGTGGGAGTTCTTAGGAATCTCCATCTTCAAAATCCCTTAGGATTTAAGGTGGAGTAGTTCAATACAGATTAATAGTAATGTTTCATGTATTTCCACAGTTATTTCACATAATAGTCGTATTTACCCCCTTAACAGTTTATATGTAGCGTATAAAATAGATTTTTTACAATTCTGTTACATCCTGATTTTTGACTATATCACTTTTTTAACAGCATCCTACTTGTCTCCCGTTCACTCCGTACGTCCACTTTTGAGAAAGCAACTGGATATTTCACAATAATTCTTGTTATTTATGAATATGAAAGCTTCTATATTCAACTATTACAATCCCTTATTAGAAAAAAAGATAGTAGATATAACTGATATTACTAATTGCTTATTGAATAATAAAATTATCGACAATCGAGTAGGGGGTAAATAATTAATTTATTTACCGTCCTCTCACACCACCGTACGTACGGTTCCGTATACGGCGGTTCAATATCTTAAGTAAGCAGACTCTGCCAGTTGGTTTAGTGAAACTAAACCCCACTGGTAGAGTCTTTTCGTTGTAAGTGCCCGATGAACCTCGGGCGTTTTGGATAATCGCCAATATTTCTTGCGTGAAAAACCAATACGTTTAGCACTATCTATATCTAGACCTAAACGTTCTAATCTGTTAATCTTAGTTCGTATCTTTTTCCATCGCTTAAGAACAAGTTGTCTGATTCTGTGATGCAGCCATTGCTCCACTTTCTTCACGAATGATTTGATGAAGCCTGTGCCGAAATAATTAATCCAGCCTCTTGTTCTGCTGTTTATTTCTTTGACAATCTCATCAAACTTCCCTGCTCGTTTA
>NZ_BAAGIR010000291.1:0-913 GCF_054658155.1 Alkalibacterium sp. m-11 | reverse complement strand
TTTGTTTTTAGTGAACTTCATTTTATCAGATTAAGGGGGGAAGAGGTGCCTTTTTGTATTTTAATTGATAGAGCAACGATAGTTGCATTAAAACAACACGAAAAAACAAAAAAATTGGTAATTACTGGGCACCTTCTAGGAGGAAAATAATGAAAATCAACAAAAATGATACGTTGCTGTTCATCGGTGACAGCATAACAGATGTAGGCCGTGACCGTATGGACGGCAAAGATTTAGGTAAGGGATTCCCATTGATGGTCGCTTCGCATCTTCAGTCACGCTATCCGGCGAAGAGGCTGACAGTTTTGAATCGGGGTATTGGCGGAGACAGTCTGAAAGATCTTAAAAGGCGATGGGAAGATGATTGCCTGATTATTAATCCTGACATCGTCACATTACTTATAGGTGTAAATGACACATGGCGTAATCAGAATGACGGAGTAGAACTGACAGATGAAGAACTGGATGAGTTTGAATCAGACTACCGCTTTCTTCTGAAATCGCTTCACCAGAGAACGGATGCTCGAGTCATTTTAATGGAGCCTTTTGTCCTGCCTTATCCGAAAGATAGAGTGGGCTGGAGGAATGACCTGGATAAACGAATTCAGATCGTCAGGAAGATGGCCAGAGATTATCAGTCTGAACTCATTCCGCTGGATGGACTTTTAAATGCGGCTGGAATAAGGGACGGGTTCAGCTATTACACAGGAGATGACGGTGTCCATCCGACTGTAGCCGGTCACGGACTGATAGCGAGCAGCTGGCTGAAATCTGTTGATGAATAAATTTGAATTTGCCCAAAATTTATAACAACACTTTATATACCAAAAGCTCGAGGAATTCACATGTGGAAAACATGGAAGCCTCGAGCTTTTTGACTGTCCACAGCAAAAATCTGTGGACAAAATGCACC
>NZ_BAAGIR010000290.1:0-930 GCF_054658155.1 Alkalibacterium sp. m-11 | reverse complement strand
TTAATAGAACACAAACAAAAATAATCAGTGCTACCTGTGTAAATGCCTTGAAATTTACCAGATAATCACTGATTATTTATTTTACCCATTTATAGCCCTTAAAAAGGGTTTCTTTTTCAGCACCCTCGAGAGAACTCAGGCACTTTTTTTAGACAGAAAGAATTTAAGGAAAGAATAGAGAATGGGCATTTAGGCATAGAAGAAAGCCCTGAAGAGTTTGAACAGTCTCCCTTCAGGACTTGATTACTATAAATAATATCAGAGAATAAATCAGTCGAGCTTGTTGTCCAGATCTGTACGAATAATCATGACGTCACAAGACGCCTGTCTGATTACATAATCAGATACTGACCCAACAAAGATACGTTCAACAGCATTCAGTCCCGTGGCACCGAGCATGATCAGGTCGATATGTTCCGATTGAGGGATCTGCTTGGCAATCATGACTTTAGGAGATCCATATTCCAATACTATTTTTACATTATCCAGACCTTTGTCTTCGGCATACTTTTTGTATTCGTTTAAGGTATTCTTCGCTTCCACTCGTGCGTTATCAGCGATTGACCCATCAAAGGTAGAAAATGACTGATACGCCCGTGTATCAATGACATGAGCGAGCACAAGCTGGGCATTATTACGTTTGGCAACTTCGACTGCTTTTTTGAAGGCCTTTTCTGCCTGAGTAGACCCATCGATTGCCACCATAATAGACTTATATTCCTGTAACATTCTATCCACATCCTCTCTTGTTCTATATACTGATTATACTATAAAAGACCGGACAATAGCTAACAGAAACGATTAGGTATGTGTCAAGACTTTGGCGGAAACTTTTTTTCTAGAGATGGTAACTCTTCAATTTTAATATTAAAATGGCTCATTCTGTGTGTTTCATTACCCAAACATTTTCTTCAGTTGTCCCATTGGACT
>NZ_BAAGIR010000289.1:0-932 GCF_054658155.1 Alkalibacterium sp. m-11 | reverse complement strand
CAGACGACCATGCGGATGAATTAAAGCATGAGCCGATGTTTACCACGATTCTGGATAAGAAGCAATTAGCTTCTCAACCCACTTTGTCACGCTTAAACCAGAAATTCGACAAGGAAACGATGAAGCAACTCCAACAGGTTAATCAAAAATTAAATAGACGAATTCAAACGATTCAGCCGAGTGAGCATTTTGTTTTTGATTTGGATTCGGCAAATTTCGCGACCTGTGGTCATCAATATGGCACAGACTACAATGCCCATTATCAAACAAACGGTTACCATCCACTCGTATTATTTGATGGCTTAACGGGTGATTGCATCAAAGCAGCTCTTCGTGCAGGTAATGTTTATACGTCTCGCAATGTCGTTAGCTTTGTTGGTCCTGTGATCAAGGAATATGAGAAAATGAATCCAAGTGCGACCATCGCTGTCAGGGGTGATAGTGGATTCGCTGTCCCTGAACTCTACGAGTTGTGTGAAGAACATGAGATCAAATACGCGATTCGCCTTAAATCAAATAAGCGTTTAACATCGATGGCTCAAGACATTGAACATCAAATCGGGAATCGACTAAAACTTAATAACGGTGCGCCTTATGTGTTTTATAAAGAAATAACCTACAAGGCGGCAAGTTGGAACAAGCCAAGACGAGTGATCGTCAAGTTAGAGAGACCAGAAGGCGAACTCTTATTTCGCTATTCCTTCATTGTCACGAACTTAAGCTATCGCCCTAAAAACATCGTCAAATTTTATCAAAACCGTGGGACGATGGAAAATTTCATCAAGGAAGGGAAAAACGGCTTTGCGTTCGACCAATTAAGTAGTCCTGACTTTTACACAAATGCGACAAAGCTACAAATTGCCTTACTCGCCTACAATTTTGCGAATTGGTTTCGCCGACTCTGCTTACCTAGAAGTATGAGTAAAAGCACC
>NZ_BAAGIR010000288.1:0-942 GCF_054658155.1 Alkalibacterium sp. m-11 | reverse complement strand
TAGATGTGCGGAGTAATCGCCTAGGTGAACATAAAGACAAGTATGGTGAGTCTCTTATGAGTCTCGTTGTAAGTAAGAAGAATCTATTCACAGCAGCTAAAGTCGTCAGACGAAATAAAGGAGCTGCAGGAGTAGACGGAATGACAGTTAGTGAGGTGGAAGGTCATATAATGGAAGTTTATCCTTATTTGAGGAAGAAGCTTCTAGACGGTTCGTATAGACCTCAACCTGTAAGACGGGTAGAAATTCCAAAAGCTAACGGTGGAATACGCAAATTAGGTATTCCCGTCGTGCGGGACCGAGTGGTCCAGCAAGCTATTAGACAAGTGATAGAGCCTATCATTGATAAACATTTTCTCCCTCACAGTCACGGGTTTCGTAAAGGAAAAAGTAATCATACAGCTTTGAAAGAGTGTGTCGACTATTACCAACAAGGCTACAAAGTAGCCGTCGATTGCGATTTGAAACAATGCTTTGATACACTCAATCATGATAAGCTGATGTATTACCTCGAACAGTATATACAGGATAAGATGATTCTGAAAATTATCCGTAAGTTCTTACAGAGCGGTGTCATAGATCTGTCTGGCGAATTCGTAGAAAGTAAAACAGGCGCACCACAAGGTGGCGTAATTTCGCCCCTACTCAGTAATGTGTACTTACATGAACTGGATAAAGAAATGGAACAGCGAGGACACCAGTTTGTCCGTTTCGCTGATGACTTCGTCATCTTCGTAAAATCAAAACGAGCCGGTGAACGGGTGCTACAAAGTATTACTCGCTTCATTGAAAAAGACCTGAAATTAACTGTCAACCAGGATAAAAGTAAAGTGGGTTCCCCAACACGTTTAAAGTTCTTGGGTTGTCTGATAACCACAGTGAATGGGGTCTGTCGTTACAGACCTTCGAAAGAAGCCAAAGCGAAATTCATGCGTACCTTGA
>NZ_BAAGIR010000287.1:0-943 GCF_054658155.1 Alkalibacterium sp. m-11 | reverse complement strand
ATAGCTGTGTTCACGAAAACAGGTAGGGGCATAATGGTCATCAACTTCCCCATTATGTTTCGCTTGTCTTTTTAAGGCGGTGATCGGCTCTTGACCAGAGTTGTGAGCTTCCGTATAAATGTCTTTGGCATCGTACCCTTTATCCAAGGTCAAATAAGAGGGGGTATCGGTTCGGATTTTATTTTTCCCTACTTTTCGAATCGTTGGGATCGCTAAACTGACATCCGCCGTAAAGGCGGACGCCACTGTCATATCTAAGATGTATTGGGTCCGAGTGGAAACGGCTAAGGACACTTTATAGCCAAACCAAAAGGTATTTTTTCCTTGACTGTTCTTTTTCACACCCCAAGAAGGATAGGTCGGAATACATTCCACGATCTCTTCTGTACTCATGGCGTGCTGGTCTTTGATTTTAGGCAAGGATGGATTGCTTGTTTTATGTGGCTTGGTCCGTGCGTCAACTGCCGTTGCGTCAAGCGCAACGTTTTCTTCAAAAATAGCGAATTCGTTATGGATCAGTTGAAGGAGTTGATCATTCATGGTTTCCAGCACAGATAGATTATCGGCTAGGATACTCATCACACGAGAATAGGTTGCTTCGGATGGAATGGGATCTGAATAGAGAAATCCCACACTCAATTTCAAGCGAAGGTCGCTTTTCAAACGTGCAATCAGTGCTTTTTGTGTCGGAATGTTCTCATGGATACGCACCATCAAGGAACGGAGGAGCGCTTGATAGTTCAATTTGACGGGTGGACCCACACGAGATTCTTTTTCGAATAGAGCTAATACTTTTCCCCACTCAAGTGGGGAGAGAATTTCTTGGTATTTCTCCTGAACGTCAAGTTTTTCTAAAAAATCAATGTCAAATAAAGTGGGTTGTTGTATAATGGACATAAGGAATCCCTCCTGGAGTACGTGTCTTAGTCGACAACCTAATTGT
>NZ_BAAGIR010000286.1:0-946 GCF_054658155.1 Alkalibacterium sp. m-11 | reverse complement strand
AAATTTCTGGAAAAAGTCATCCCTTGCGCCAGCAATTGACTTTTTTGGAAATTTTAACGTAAACTACTTGTGATAAAAGTAACAACCTATAAAACCTATTTATTCTAAGTTTTATGCAACACTAGTGGATTCAACTAAAAGATGAACTCTCAGGAACAATAAAAATTATTCATCAACATACAGAGGAATTACCTCCTGGAGGAGCTAAATCAATAGTTGAAGCTGGCTATCTTGATGATGTTGAAGCTGTTTTCGGTATTCACGTTTTACCGATCGCACCAGCTGGAACAGTAGGCTACCGCAGTGAATATACGTTTAGCGGTCGCTCCTATTTTAAATTAAAGTTAAAGGCAAGAGGTGGACATGGCTCTTCTCCACATAAGGCAAATGATGCGATTGTCACAGGAGCCCATTTCGTCACAACAGTTCAAACAATTGTTAGTCGGAGACTAGATCCGCTGGAAACAGGTGTTGTCACAATTGGCTCTTTTGATGGCAAAGGAACCTCTAACATAATTAAGGACACCATCGAAATTGAAGGTGATATCCGTTATTATAATCATCAAACAGAGGCAATGATTAATAAAGAGCTTGAGCGAATTGTCAATGGGATTGGGGTCACTTTCGGAGTGAATTGTGAACTCAGCTATGAAATTGGCTACCCACCATTGTATAATGACCCTGAGTTAACTGCTTTTGTAGCAGATACACTGACAAAACTTAAAGATAGCGATATTAAAGCAGTAGTTGAAGTGCCTAAAATGGCATCAAATTTAGATTCTTCATAACCACTTCCGCCATCACTATTTGAAATGACAACCTGAATTATTCATACCTCTAAATGTGGATAACTATTTCTATTAAACTCACTGCTTTTTTAGACATTTTTAAGTATTAACTGTCTATCATGCCACTTTATATCCTTCTCGATTAGATTGAAAACAAA
>NZ_BAAGIR010000285.1:0-948 GCF_054658155.1 Alkalibacterium sp. m-11 | reverse complement strand
TCGGTGTTGGTGTTGGTGTTGCCTGTGCTCCACCTACAACCAATCGTTGACCAATTCGGATCACGTCACTGCTTAAATTATTTAAACGTCTTAAGTTAGCTACCGTTGTATTGTTTGCAACGGCAATGTGTGACAAGGTGTCACCACGTACAACCGTATGTGTTCTTTGGTTTGACACAGGTGTCGGTGCTGGCGCTGGTGTTGGTGCCGGTGTTGGTGTTGCCTGTGCTCCACCCACAACCAATCGTTGACCAATTCGGATCACGTCACTGCTTAAATTATTTAAACGTCTTAAGTTAGCTACCGTTGTATTGTTTGCAACGGCAATATGCGACAAAGTGTCCCCACGTACAACCGTATGTGTTCTTTGGTTTGACACAGGTGTCGGTGTCGGTGTCGGTGTCGGTGTCGGTGTTGCCTGTGCTCCACCCACAACCAATCGTTGACCAATTTGAATCACGTCACTGCTTAGATTGTTCAACCGTCTTAAGTTAGCTACCGTTGTATTGTTTGCAACGGCAATGTGTGACAAGGTGTCACCACGTACAACCGTATGTGTTCTTTGGTTTGACACAGGTGTTGGTGCTGGCGCTGGCGTCGGCGCTGGTGCCGGTGTTGCTTGTGCTTCACCTACAACCAATTGTTGACCAATTTGAATCACGTCACTGCTTAAATTATTTAAACGTTTTAAGTTAGCTACGGTCGTGTTGTTTGCAACGGCAATGTGTGACAAGGTGTCCCCACGTACAACCGTATGTGTTCTTTGGTTTGACACAGGTGTTGGTGCTGGCGCTGGCGTCGGCGCTGGTGCCGGTGTTGCCTGTGCTTCACCTACAACCAATTGTTGACCAATTTGAATCACGTCACTGCTTAAATTATTTAAACGTTTTAAGTTAGCTACGGTCGTGTTGTTTGCAACGGCAATGTGTGACAAGGTGTCCCCACGTA
>NZ_BAAGIR010000284.1:0-949 GCF_054658155.1 Alkalibacterium sp. m-11 | reverse complement strand
TTTGCCATGGAATCCAAAGGTGCAGATGGAATGTCGCTAGACATTCAGCATATTATACGCTTCGGACACTTCTCATTATAGTGGTGTCCGATTTTTATTTGTAGGTACTCAGTTATTCATCGCTTACATTTAAACTACAAACTTTTTTGAAAAGTTAGACCACTAAAAATTAGCTCCATCATTTTTGCGTGCTTTTATAACTAACTGTGTATAGTGAGCGGATAAATGAGATGTGAAGTTTCCTTTTCAATAAAAGAACGGTGGTTTATCCGTATTTATTATAGAATAGGAAAGTATAAAGTTTTACCCGCTAGAAAGCCTATCACCTCAAACGTTAATCACTATCACTTGATTTGAAAAGAGAGGGGATTTAAAGGTACACTATACGTATGGTAGAGAAAAGCATTCGCATAGAAATGAATAAACTCAAAGCTATATTTCTGGACAATAATAATTGGGAGAATTTTCTAAAAAATAACAAAGGAAAGATACGCCAAGTTATTAGAAAAGAAGTTGATAAGTTTCTGCATTGTGGGGATTTGTCTAATGGATTCCGCGTGTATAAGTGTGAGGCTTGCCCAAATGTTAAGCATGTTCCGATTCGGTGTAAAGGGAAATTCTGTCCCACCTGCGCAGTTGGAGAAGCACAGAAATGGGCAGATATTCAATCAAACGTATTCACCGCCATGTGATTTTAACCATTGATGAAGGGCTTCGTCCCATTTTCACTAGTCATTATCGGAAAAAACTATTAAAAGGCTTAATGGACGAAGCCGGACGGCTTTTGAATGAATGGTTCGAATCGTTAGGTGTCACACCTGGTTGTAGAAAAGCAAAATAATCCAGCCAGTAAATGTCACTTTATTCCGGCAGTTTTTTTTAAGAAAATGGGTCAATTAAGCGACAGAATCTGTTTATTCCAGCACGTTTGTCAGTTTAGACCAGCGGA
>NZ_BAAGIR010000283.1:0-951 GCF_054658155.1 Alkalibacterium sp. m-11 | reverse complement strand
ATCCGCTGGTCTAAACTGACAAACGTGCTGGAATAAACAGATTCTGTCGCTTAATTGACCCATCTTCTTAAAAAAAACTGCCGGAATAGAGTGACATTTACTGGCTGGATTATTTTGCTTTTCTACACATCAGGGCCTCGTTTTTCTAATGTTCTTGTCATTTTCTTGATGATTTCATGTTCATTTTCAACTGAATCTGTCAAATTAACTAACGTTGAATTGATAGAGATAATTGAAGAACAAGCAGAGCTCATTAAGAGTCTGTCGAACACAATCGCTAGAATGCTACTTCAGCACTCAGAGCAAGAAAGCTTAATAGAAGAATTAATGGAAAACAACTGAGAGCAGACCTTGCGCTTGCTCTTTTCTATACACAAACATAAGAAGGAAGGGGTACAAGTTGTTGATTTTAGAACTAAACGACATTACACACCAAATCTATTCTATTTACCAGAATGGTTTTATTCACGCGCTTATCTTGTGCGTATTTTTTGATATTTTCACGGGGACATTAAAATCTTTTAAAACAAAAGAAACGAGCTCCAGTGTCAGTCTTTTTGGTATTGCAAAACATGCATTAGTGGTTTTACTGATATTCGTATTGAATGTTTATCTCCCACTATTCGGATTCCAAACTTACGCTCACGGGTTTACATTATGGATGGTAGTCACATATCTAATCTCAATTGCAGAAAATTGGGCGACTCTTGGTTTACCTTTACCTGCTGCAGTTAAGAATACTTTGATTGAGCTGAAAGAACATACAGAAAACAGGATACACATTGACGCAGATGTAATGAAGGTTGAAGAAAAAGAAAAACCTATGAGTGAACTAGGAAACTCCAAGGAATAATTGGGGGAATAGCTCTTAAATGAGCATACAATTGATTGGTTTTTACAGCACTATTGGATTTATCTCGTCAAACAGGTTTTGGTTTGATGGTCTAGAAA